>CAILAQ010000253.1 GCA_903832165.1 uncultured Bacteroidota bacterium
GCCATCAATGTAAACTTCCAATACAGCGACATAGGGATCTTCAGGTTCGGCTAATCCAAACACTTCCGATCCAACCCGTTTCGATATGCGATCGATATAATCCTTATCGATTTTTGATCTTTTCACCAGATTGCCGTAAAAAACATATCCGTTCCCAGCAAAATCATAAGAAAGTTCATCGGTGAACGACTTGTCGAAACGATCACGGAAAATTGGGAAAGTCTTCTCGAAGTTTTGTTCAAATGCAACGGCGACAGGCTGTGCAAATGGAATTTCTATTCGATCAGGGCTGGAAGATCCACCGTAACGGCTGATCATTCCCAGTGCATGTTTATAACTGATTTCGTATGCTTTGTTCAGGGACATGGCTATTCCCTCAAAATTCAGCGGCTCAATTTCCTGCAGGGGCTTCAGCCAGAATGCGGGAATTTTGGAATATCCCAGCATCACACCCAATACACCACCCACCGTTGCCGGATTGCAGTCGGCATCCTGGCCGCAACGTGCAGCAATATCAATGGATCTGGTAAAATCGCCCTTACCATATAAAAGACCTATTGTTGCGTAGGCAGAGTTGATTTTTGCATCGATGTTAAATGAAAGGAAAACACCTTTCGGACAGCCCACATCGCCGTTCCATTTCTTCTGCAGCTCGAACCAGGTTGCCTGCCAGTTATCAGGATATTGCCGGTGCCATTTTATCACATCAGCAATACAATCGTGAAATTGGGTGCCAGCCGGGATAGTTTTGATGGCCTGACTAACCAGTTCATCCACATCGTTACATACAAATGCAAGGGAATAGAGAGCAGAAACAAACACTCCGCCGTACCATCCATCGCCACTGTTCATGATATGTCCCACGCGGTTGGCCACCTCTGTTGCGGCATTCACCATGCCGGGTGTCATCAGTCCGATAAAATCTGCTTCAATCTGAAAATCCAGATCATCGGCATGAGGATTATTCTTCCAATAGCCTGATTTTGGGGGTATTATACCGTTTAGAATATTATAACGAGAAGCCTGATTCGCATGTGCAAGGTGATAAGCAGTTCCAGCCCAATGATGCGCTATGGTGTCCATCGAAACATTTAACCCGTATTTTTCAAACGCATCAACAAAATTCAGATCAGTATAGATATCATCGAAAAGACCCGGTTTTTTATCCCACCAGTATTTCACATAACCATCGCGCCACGGAATATTCTGATATTCAGGAATAATCGAACCCTGGTATTTAAATTCTACCGGAGCTCCATATACCACACCAATGGTTTGCCCTGCCCATCCGCCCTTAATCTTATCTTTCAATTGGTCCGGCGAAAATGAGTTAGCAGTGGCAGAAATTCTTTCAGGAGTTGCGGCCTGTACATCCGGATAAACACTAAGCTCGGTTATCGAGGTAAAGCCCGAAACCTGTTTGGTATATTTATTCCAGTGATCCTGTATTTTGGCATCACCGATGATCCTGATGGCTTTGGTTTCGACAGGAGCGAAACTGATCACGTACTCCACAAAGTGAGGCTGAAAAAAGACGATATCCGTAGCCGGCAATGGTGGATTGATCTGCATTTCTTTAACCGGCAACCACTGACCCGCTTCATTCATATATTGTGCATTCAGCGAAGTAAACCAACCGCCGAATTCCTCCAGGCAGCCCGTGTGAAACGCCATCATGCTGATTCTATGAGAGGTTTTCCAGCCGTATCCGTAATAGTCAACTTTCGGAGTTCTGGATTTTGATGCAAGGCTATAAAATACAGAACCGGCGCCGGTTGTTATACCATCATTAATTACAGATACATCCTTGGCATACATTGATTTGCCAAACGTGTACCAACAGGAATCAAGCACCTTTTCATTAAGCTGCCTTACATTTGCAAAAATAGTATCGGCTGTGGGCGCAATATTTGTCGTTCGTACCAGAAGTTCAAATTCCCTGGTCATTTTCTCCGTCACATTATCCAGTTGCAGTATAATTTTTGAATTACCTGCATTTACTGGTATTCCTGTAAGCCGACCGTTTAGGAATGACAAGCCCCGGGGCAATTTACCCGAGATCAGGCTCCAGTTATAAGTCTTATTGGATTCGGTGTAAAAGGCATAATCAACGGGCTTATTTATTTCCAATTGCGGCGCCGGTCCCAGGCAAAACTCGACCGGTGGATTGAAAATTGCATTGGTATTAACAGACAGGATTTCGCTTCCCGGTTTACCGGAAATCTTACCCCCCTGTTTAATTACAAGTTCAATGGTTGTCTTCAGTGTTTGATTGATTATTTCCGAAATTTTGCCGTCGGGAAGATCAAATCTTGTGATATTGATATAA
>CAILAQ010000254.1 GCA_903832165.1 uncultured Bacteroidota bacterium
ATAATTTCCCTGACTGGGCGATACCGGTCATCCGGATGCTTCCACTGACCATGCTGGCCGATGGAGTCAGGAGCATCTTCATTGAAGGTACCGGGCTGATGCAGGTAGTTCAGCCTATACTCATCCTTACTGCCATCGGGGCGCTACTTTTCTCCGCCGGGTTGAAAATATTCCGGTGGTATTAATATTTAGTCACCGGAGTTATCAGGAACCTGAATTCGTAATTCTTATATTCCATCTGGTACTCTTTCAGCGGCCAGCTGCCCCAACTGTCGATACAGCCTAATCCCATCTGTTCCAAATCGATATTCAGGGTAGTGAGATTTCGCTCCTTCAGCTCTCCGGAGTGACGCTGATCTTTTTTCTCGCCATCGTCAAGATCGTCGGTTGTGTAATGCAGGGCGGTCGCATTGAAAAGAATATCCGAAGTAATCTTTAAACCACGGCCATCAGGGTCGGATAGCTGCCACCAGCGGATATCCGATTTATTTCCGGTTTCCTGCGGGCGGACATAAGGATAGAATTGCTCACTTACCGTTTGCTCATAAAGTCCGACGGGAGTGCTGTACTTGCGATCGCGGTAATTCTCCCACGGGCCGCGGCCGTAATATTTAATCCGGTCAAACTGCACCGGCAAGGTAAGCTGCATGCCAAACCTTAGCGGAACCGGCATTTTTTTGATATCCGTATTTTTGTCCACTTCGATTTTTTGATCTACCAGTACCTGCCCCTGATCGTTAATTTCATATTGAAGGGTAAGAACAGCGGATACTTCAGGTAATCCATAAATGGCTGTCACGACAAGATTATTCTCTTTCCTGTTGATGACGAAGGATTTCATTTCCTGATTTTTAGTGGATTTTCTCCAGGCGACCAGTTTTCGCTGCCTGTTGGCGCCGAAATCGTTATCAGTGGGTCCGCGCCAGAAATTAGGTTTCAGGCCTTCTCCCTCTTTTATCATATTTAGCCCATGATGGGTAATCTGAGAAAGAAATCCGGTGGTTTTATCGAAAACGATCCGGGTGAAAATTCCATTGATCAGAAATATTCCGAATTCTTCAGTATAATTGAGTGGTGCAGCCGACTGCGCAAGTTTAACAGGAGTTACGGAGGATTCCTTTACAGGCAATTGCTCCCAGGCAACTTCCTGCCCTGCCGGCAATAATCCTGTCTTTGTTTTCAGCTTATACGTAAGGTTGAGGAATACCTCCTTAGCTTTTTCGGGGACGGTATATCCCGGATTAACTTCCTGTGATGATTGAGGTGCTGCTGTCAGGTTGTCGAAAACGCCTGCTTGCACTGGCTTTCCATCAGCTACCAGCTGCCATTCCAGGAAGTAATTTTTCAGATCGATATAAAAATTCTCGTTAAAAACGTTAATTGTTCCACTACTGTTGGGTTTCATGCTAGTCAGAATATTCTGGTAACATTTTCTTACCTCATAAGCATGCGGGTTGAAAATCCGGTCGGGGCCTACCAGACCATTGCACAGGAAGTTGTTATCCGAGGGAAGGTTTTTCCCGTAATCGCCGCCATAGGCGTAAAACATCTGACCTTCGTCGTTATACTTGCGGAAACCCTGATCAACGAAATCCCAGATAAATCCACCCTGCAATCCGGGGTATTTACGGTAGATATCCCAGTATTCCCTGAAGCCGCCTTCGGAGTTGCCCATAGCATGTGCATATTCGCACTGGATAAGCGGACGGGTGGGGTTGCTGGCTGCATATTTTTCCAGATCCCAGGGGGCGTCGTACATCGGGCAGTAGATGTCAGTATTGGCCGACATGCCTGCTCCTTCGTACTGGATGGGGCGTGAGGGATCACGCTTCTTTCCCCAGGCATAAACCTGTTCAAAATTCACTCCGTTTCCTGCCTCATTGCCCATCGACCAGATAATTATGGCAGGTTGGTTTTTATCGCGCTCCACCATCCTTGAAAAACGTTCAAAATGTGCCTGATACCAGGTGGGATTTTTTGCCAGCGACTCCTTGCCATAACCCATGCCATGTGATTCAACATTGGCCTCTCCGATCATATAGATTCCATACTTATTGCACAATTCGTACATATAAGGATCGTTTGGATAATGGCTGGTCCGCAGTGCATTGATATTCAGTTCTTTGAAAGTCTTAATATCCTGCTCCATTCTCTGATGGCTGATCCAGGTGGCGGTTAACGGGTCCATTTCATGGCGGTTAACACCTTTTATGAAAATCCGTTTACCGTTAATAAGCAGCTGTGCATTTTTAATTTCGACTTTGCGGAACCCGACCGTTTGGGGAATTGCTTCGATAAACTTTCCTTTTGCATCAGAAAGCGTAGTAACGAGGGTGTATAGGTTGGGCGTTTCGGCAGTCCATTTGGCCGGATTGACAACCTGGATGCTCACTTTACCCCTATTCTCCGAGGTCTTCAATTCCTGTGACTGGACTGATTTCCCATTATTCAGCAACTCGAATTTCAGGGTATAACCTTTGGTTTTGCCGGTTAAATCAAAGGATACGTTTAATGAGCCATTCTTGTATTCAGTATCCAGGTCGGGAATGATTTCCAGGTCGCGGATATGCTGTGGATCGCGCGCATACAGATATACATCGCGTGAGACTCCGGTTACTCTCCACATATCCTGGCATTCCAGATAGTTGCCATCACACCATCTCATGGATTGAAAAGCGATGAGGTTCTGTCCGGGTTTGATGAATCTGGTCAGGTTGAATTCAGCCGGAAGTTTGCTGTCTTCGCTGTAGCCCACGAATTTTCCATTCACCCATAACCAGAGATTCGGGCGCACGGCTCCAAACTGAATATATACCTCCTGACCTTTCCATGAATCCGGAATTGTGATAGTCCTGCGATAAGATCCTACGGGATTGAATTCGACCGGGACCTTTGGAGGTGCCGGTTTCATCAGATGAGTGAATTCATATCCGGTGTTTGTATAGATGGCATCTCCGTATCCATTAACTTCCCAGATACCGGGAACCTCGAAAAGTTTCCAGGAGGAATCATCATAGGCCGGGCTGAAGAAATCTTTGGGCTTATCAGCAGGTCTCTCCACCCACTTGAACTTCCACGTTCCATTCAGTGACATGAAACGGCTGGAATGATCTTTTACTCCCATAGCAGCCAGTTCGGGATTTTCAAATGCAAAGTAGGTTGCATGCATAGGTTCCCGGTTGATGGCGTTGATTTTTTCATCCTGCCAGATCGTTTCAAGGTCTTGAGCCTGAATGCCATTCGACATCAGAAGGGCGAAAAGTAGAAATTTGATTTTGTTGGCCGCTTTCATTTTGCTTCGGTTTATTGTTTCACAGTGCCAAGATAAGACAATGTGACAATGTGCTAATGTGCCAATTTGCCAATTGAAGAAATAAAAAAGAGGCCGTCTGAATCAGGCAGCCTCTTTTGATTATGCTATGGGACCGGAGTTAGTTCACCGAAATGGTTTTGGTGACTTTTCCGCCTTTTACGCTGTCATAGGTAATGGTTATGTTGCCAGTACCTTTTACAAGGTACTGCAATGTACGGGTGGATTTACCCGGATGACCGTTACGGATCAACAGTCGTTTCATTTGCTTCTGATCAATCAGTTCAGTGATGGGATTCAGGTAGTCGAAAGTTTCCTTATTGCTGATCCAGCTGGCTGAAATAATATCCTGCTTACCATCAAAAGTAATAAGGTCGGGGCGTACAACATTGTTCGTTGCAGCTTTGGCCGTGATAGTCGGGGCAACTTTCTTATTGGTAAAATCAATCCAAACCCGGTATACATTGTCGCCGATCTTTTTTACGTTGGTTTCGCCAATCTCCATTTTCGGCATTTCATCAGCCTGATAAAGAGAGAATGCCATGTTGCGGTGACAAAGCTCTTCGTTCATGAAGCGAGGAGGAACGCGTCCCATGAATTTCTTCCATTCACCGCCCATTTCAACCTTACCGTATTGCGGATGATCGAATGGTTTCCAATCTACATATTCATCTCCGAATTCAAGTTTGTCATCAAAGAAGTTGCTTGACTTCCTTCCTGATATCGGACTGTTGGGATCTTCCCTTTCTTTCAAAAGGTCAGGACTGGAGAAATATTGTGAACTGTTCCAGAGTTCGTTGGAGAAAGACATGATTCCGAGGCCATCATTGGTCCAGTCGATAAACCCGCCATGTACGGTATAAAGTCCGCTCCAGATCACCATATACTTGTAAAATGGAAGGATACGCTGACCGTTATTGCCAATTTCATCATAAGCCCTGACATCAGATCCTGAGTATTCACCTAGAGCTTCGGCACCTGGTCCGCGCAGAATCATGCCACCTGAATTGTGGTATGCCTGAACGCCGGCGATATTCGGATGAGCCATCAGGAATTCGTTTTCAGCTTTGGCTTCAGGCAGCTGGAATGGAAAATCCATTGCACCGCCCTGAACATAATTCGGCTGCCAGTCCACTGCCCAGTTACGGTTAGGATCATAGCCTCCTTTGTCATCTTCGTTAACACGTCCATCGCCGTCATTATCAATTCCTTCTTCGCCTAAAAGGACATAGTCGCCTTTTTCACCGAATGGAACAGGTTCCATAACCCGTTTGTCAGTAGCGCTGATCCGGTAATTTCCCTGTCCGGGAACATATTTCCTGATTTGCTCAATAATGCCGTTACCGTTCATGTCGTCTGGTCCGTCCTCATCGATTAAACCGTCGTTATCGTCATCAACGGGTAAATGTCCGGCACGGGCGTTGCCGCCGTCAGTTTCCATGAACCACTGGCGGCCATCAGGGTTTACGCATGGTACTATATAGAATACACGCTCATTCACCAGGCGAGTAACCTCCTCTATCCTGCCATAATTTTCCATCAGGTACCAGATGGTATATAAACAGACCTCACCACCCTGAATTTCATTTCCATGGATATTGGCATCCACGTACATGGCGGCCTTTGACATTTCCGGTCCTGTTTCGGGATTGTTGATGGTCATAACCATCAGATCGCGACCTTCATAGCTTTTGCCCATGCTCGCTAATTTCAGGAACTTGGGGAAGGCCTTTTCCAGACGGGCCATGTCGGCAAATAATTCATTAACATCGTGCCAGCGGTTAAAATCGAGTTTAACCTTGAATTGAGGATCTGAAAAATATTTCTGTGCGATGACATTTATCGGCTGAAAAGCCAGCATAACGATCACCAGGCAAAGGCCAACGCTTAAAAATCTTTTTGTTTTCATAGTGATGGTCCTCCTTATTTTAATGTGATTTTAGCCAAATCGGTGCCGCCCTTTTGGGAGACTACCTTCAGGTCGATCTGGTCGCCGGTTTTTCCTTTGATCAGCCATTCAAATTTCTGCCGTTTACCTGAGCCTTCAAGAGCCTGGAAGAAGTTTGTTTTATTATTACCGCCGATAATCTGTTCTGGCTTAACTTCCAGCTGAACCATGGTTGGCTTTACTGACCTGGCCTGAACACCCTGACGAAGGGCCGTTGGCAGATATCCTTCATTGGAAACTTCGGCTTTAATTCTGAAAAGTCCGCCACCTTCGTTGATCACTTCAGTTTCGGCGACTTTTATCTCAGCAAAGAGGGTCGAGAGATAGAGCGCGAATTTGGCATGACTTACCCCAAGTTCTGCAATTTTTTCAGCCGGGGGATTGGATATTTCGGTTGGTGTGAATCCGCCAACTTCAACATCGCCGAATTCAGGATGTTTAACAGCCTGCCATTTTACAAAACCATTTATTTTGGCTGCCGTCAGATATTTATAATAGGCAGCATCGATCCCGGCAGTTTGTGAGCCGGCATCCTGCTGACCTCCGGCCTGGGCCGAAGCCTGACCTCCGCCTCCACCCATTGTTCTGCCGCCGCCGCCGCCTCCGCCCATGGTGAAAGCACCGCCAGCTGCAGCTGGTGTATCAGTTCCACCCGGACGCTGTGCACCGCCTCTGGCACCTCTTCTGGTGGTGTCGGCTGGCAGCACCAATCCCCAACCCGGGGTTGAGAACGATGGCAGTCCGAGCTGGTAATAAGTATACTGAAAGAAAGCACCTTCAGGATTCCTGAGTACCGGCTGTGTTTTAATTCCGGTGAGTTCCTTGTATTTTTCACTGGCCTTGGTGAAATAATCAAGGTCGGAAGTATTAATGGTGGTTGCTGCGGTTTGTGCAGGGCGCTGGCTGCGACCGGAGGCATCTGCTGCCGGTTGTGCTGACATTCCCCTGGTGAAATCACCCATATTGAATCGACCCCGTCCGCCTCGGCCGCCTTCGGAAACCATCCCTACGCGGGAGGCTTCTGAAATGGCTGCCTGGGCAAACTGAACCAGGTCGAGCGGGCGATCAGTCGATAACGCCCCGCGTGAGGTCGGAGGAACTATAAGGTTGTCACTTTCGCCGAAAGTCATTACCATAGCCACATTTTTATGAGCAAGCATCCATTCGATCATGGAGCGGGTCTCAATTTCGCTTACCATATAGCGGCCTGCATTTTCCTTAAAGTAAGGATAGGCATGCATGAAATTCCGGTTGATATCGGTTCCGCCTGCAGGATCTTCATTGATGAAGCCGTCTTTGTCATTATCGATGCCTTCAGGATAGATCGAGTATTCACCGCGCTCGCCTTTTGCAGGATCAGCTTTTTTCATCAGCATCGGCTCATCCGGATCAATCCGGTACAAACCGTTGTGATCTTTAACGCGCATAACGGTGATCTGGCCGTCTTTATTTAAATCGTCAGGACCATCTTCATCAAGCCTTCCATCATTATCAGCATCAGAGGCGGTTGAGTTGGTTTTTGAACCAGTCTTGATTGCTGCAAACATGTTTTCGGCACCATCAGGATTCAGCCTGGGCATGATGTAAAAAACGTGGTTATCCAGACTTGCTTTAATGCCTTCATCTGTAGCATAGCCGCTGATCAGATAGCGGGCAATTTCAAGCGAAAGACTGCTGCCGATGAGATGGTCGCCTTCAAAATTGGCGGCAATCAGCAGGGCAGGACGTTCCGCAACCGGCACCTGACCGGCCTTTGCCAGTGTCAGTACCCAGATTTCACGTCCACCGGCTGTTTTGCCGATCGACTCCACTTTTGCAAAATCCTTGTTTGAATCTGCCAGTGCCTTAACGGCCTTGGTTAATTCATCATAATTAAGGTAAGATCCGGCGGTTTGGGAATAGCCGGCATTCATCAGGCAGAACAGACCGGTCAGCAACAGAAATGTGCTGAAGATCAACTTTCTGCAATACATAGGAAAGTTTCGGAAAATCACGTTGGCCTCCTTTTTAAGTTTAGAGTTGCCAACTTTTCTTTACTTAAGTTGGCAACTCTAAACGTAAGGAAAAATTTGATTTAAGGGATTTAACCCTGCTCAATTAACATCTTTTAACTTAAGACCGACTGCTTTAACAAGTTGCGCATTATGTGCCTTTATGTTAATTTTATGTCATGAAAACAACGATTATCTTGTCATTTGTCATTATATGTCTTTTCTCCGGCTGTAAACAAAACGCCCGCAACAACAACGTATACCGCTATTACTACGGAGAAAGGGATGGATATAAGGTTTGGATTGTTGACGGGAACAAGATCAGATCTGATATTTACAGGGAATTCCTGTATGGCGGAAATGAGCAGCGTTATCCTTTCAATCCGAAGGGAGAGATATGGATTGATCATGCTGTATCGTGCGAAGAATTTGAAATGACGCTGGCACATGAGCTCAATGAGCGCCACCTTATGGCGAAATTTGGATGGACCTATCTGATGGCTCATGATTCCTCATTAGCGTTGGAATTAACTATGCG
>CAILAQ010000255.1 GCA_903832165.1 uncultured Bacteroidota bacterium
CCCATCCGTGACCTGGAATACCTGCCGGCAGAACTGGTGCCGGAAGTCCCTTTGCTCAAATATTCCATCGTGGATGTTCGCTGCATCGATGAACTGGGCCGGCAGTTTATCGTGGAGATGCAGATGCTGTGGACCGACAGCTTCAAAACCAGGGTGTTGTTCAATGCCAGTAAAGCCTATGTTCGCCAGTTGGACAAGGGAATTGAATACAGGGAATTGCAACCGGTTTACGCGTTAAGTTTGGTGAACCAGGTGTTTGAGCGCGACATGGAAGAGTTTTACCATCACTATAAAATCGTTCACCTGGCGAACAGCAATAAAGTACTGGAAGGGCTGGAATTCGTTTTTGTGGAAATACCCAAATTTAAAGCTGCTAATTTCAATGAGAAAAAGCTCCAGGTTTTGTGGCTGAGGTACTTGTCGGAAATCAGAAATGCTACTGAAACCATCGCTCCGGAACTTTTTGAGGTACAGGAAATAAGTGAGGCCATTGAACTGTTGCAGGAAAGTGCCTACACCAAATCGGAACTGATGGCTTACGACAAATACTGGGACAGCATAAGCGTTGAACGCACCTTGCTTGCCGACTCTTTTATTGAGGGTATTCAAATCGGGAAGATTGAAGGGAAGATTGAAGGAAAGATTGAAGGAATTGAACTTATGATCGTCAATGGATACACAGCCGGAGGCACGATTGAATTCCTGTCAAATATGGCGCGTATCAGCCCCGAGAAAATAAAAGAGATTCTCAAAAATCACGATCTGGTGATTGACGATAAAGGGAAATCATACCCACCCATCTAATCTCTCCCTATTGTCCTGGAGGGGAAGACCGAAGGTCGGGGTGGGTGAATTTCCAGCGTTTATGTGTCCAAAGGTAATAGGCCGGATCAGCATGGATACATTTTCCCAGCTCTTTAAAATATTTCTCAGTCAGGGTCAAACCACTCCTGTTTTCTTCCTGATTATCCTCCAGGGGAATAAATTCAACCGTGTAATGGCCTCTTTTTACCTTTGATATTTTAGCAAATAACGCAACCCCCTGCATGACTTTGAAAATATTTTCAATTCCACGGAAACAGGTAATAGGCTGATTCATGAATTCAATCCAAATTGCATTGTCATCCCAGGGAGGACGCTGATCTGCCAACATCAAAACAGAAACCTTTTTATTCGGAAGCAATGAAATTATTTCCTTGTATAATCCCGGATAGGGGAGTAGCGACATTCCATGTTTTTCCCTGACCCGGGTAATGAATTCCTCCGCAAAATGGCTGCGCAGAGGCTTGTATAACGAATAAATGCGATGTTTAATGTTCCGGGGCATGGTACAGAGCCATTCCCAGTTTCCATAATGCCCCGCAAGGATCAGAATATTTTTTCCTGAATTCAGGTATTGATCGGGAAGATCCGCATTTAGATATTTTAAACGTTTACGCAGGCTCTTTGGCTTCAGGCTGGCGATGGCAGCGATTTCTACAAAATAATCAGAAAGGTGACGATAGAATTCCTTTTCTGTTTTTCTGATTCTGATTTCATCGAAATCGGGGAAAGATCTTGAAATGTTCTGGTA
>CAILAQ010000256.1 GCA_903832165.1 uncultured Bacteroidota bacterium
CAGTGGGGATATGATTTCAGACCATCTTATCTTCAGATCGCAAAGATCAGGGAATATTTACCCGGAGTTCCTGTTCTGGCACTAACTGCAACTGCAACTCCAACCGTTGCCGATGATATTCAGGAAAAGCTTCTGTTTAAGGAGAAGAATGCGATCAGACAGACTTTTGAAAGAAAAAATTTGGTGTACCTGGTCAGAAAGACAGAGGACAAAGCAGCTTATCTTTTCAGAATACTCAATAAACAAAAGGGATGCGGTATCGTCTATGTCCGCAACAGGAAGAAAACACGGGAAATAGCCGATTATCTGATATCAAAGGGCGTATCTGCACAACATTACCATGCTGGCCTCGATCAGAAGGATCGCAAAATACGCCAGGAGGCATGGACCAGAGGAAAAGTCAGGATCATCGTAGCCACCAACGCGTTTGGGATGGGGATCGATAAGCCCGATGTGCGCACTGTGGTACATATGGACCTTCCGGAATCTCCTGAAGCTTATTTTCAGGAAGCGGGAAGGGCTGGCCGCGACGGGAAAAAGGCATTTGCAGTTTTGCTTTATCAGCCTGCGGATAAGCTGTCGATAGAGAAAAGCCACAATGTCAGGTTTCCGGATATCGAACTGATCAGGAAAGTATACCAGTCGCTCGGCAATTATTTCGAAGTAGTTCCCGGTGCAGGGAAAAGTCAGGTTTTTGATTTCGACCTGATGGATTTTTGTACAAAATTCAGCTTTCACTCACTGGTTGCTTTTCATGCAATCAAGCATCTGGAGCGTGCCGCATACCTGGAGCTCACTGAGGATATCGACCTGCCTGCAAGAGTGCATTTTCGGGTAGATCGCGATGAATTGTATAAATTCCAGATCATAAATGCCGGCTATGATGGGATCATCAAACTCCTTCTCCGGATGTATTCCGGAATGTTTTCTGATTTTGTCAGGATTGATGAATACAACCTGGCTGCAAAAGCAAAGGTTCCGGTCCAAACGATCACTACGGTATTATCTACCCTGAATAAAATGGGTATAATATATTATATCCAGCCAAAAAAAACTCCTCAGATTATTTTTACTGCGGAAAGACTGACAGATAAGTCCCTGATTTTCCCTAAGAAAGAATATGAAGAGCAGGAATCCCTTACCCGTATGCGCATGGATACCATGATCCATTATGCAACTGAAGATCACCGCTGCCGAAGCCAGATCCTCCTGATGTATTTTGGCGAAAAAGATCCGTTTCGTTGCGGGCAATGTGATGTTTGTATGGAAAGTGAGGACAAGCCGCTTAACCGGTACGATAATGATCTGATAGCGGATCAGATACGCGATGCAGTTTTATCGGGGCCATTGACGGTCCAGGAATTAAATGCTGCAATTCAGGATGATCCTGCCAAAATTTCACGCGTGCTGGATGACATGTTCGATGAAAATAAAGTGGTCTGGTCTGACGGATTCCTGAAATGGATGGGGGAAAAGGAATAAAACGGATATATTTGGGCTGTTTAACCTTGATTATTGATGAATTTTGCCAGTCATATTGAACCTGATGAACTGAACTTATTGCCTTTGAAGTGCTTTGAGGGTACCATTCATGTTATTTCCACTCAGGATGAGGCCGACGAAGCGGTTGCGAGATTATCCTCTGCCGGTATAGTCGGATTTGATACCGAAACCAAGCCTACTTTTAAAAAAGGAAAACTTAACGCTGTTGCTCTGCTCCAGCTGGCCACAAGGTATGATGCCTATTTATTCCGTGTTAGTATTCTTGGATATCACGAGGGGCTGGAAAAGCTTCTTACTGAGCCGAGTCTTCTGAAGATCGGGGCAGCGATACATGAGGATATTCGGGCTCTGAAAGCGATCTACACGAAACCGGCAAATGGGTTTATTGATCTTCAGGATATTGTTAAGAATTATGGAATTGAGAATATCGGAGTCAAGAAGATGACCGCTATCGTTTTAGGTTTTCGTATTTCCAAATCGCAGCAATTATCTAACTGGGATGCTGATACTATTACAGAGGCCCAAATGATTTATGCCGCAACAGACGCCTGGGTTTCACTTGAAATTTATCTGAAGCTGATTCAAAACGGCACATCATGAATACGCAGGAAGTGAAGCTTCCGGTCCTTGCACAGGAATGGCTGAACAGCTATTTATCCGGTTTGCCCTTGCCTGAGGCCGGTCAGATCAGAATAAAAATAGCCGGGTTAATCCCGATAATTACCGTGGAGCTGGGACTGGGTGATATTTCACATGTTGCCTGCCTTTTGTCCATTCCATATAACAGCGGTTGGATGACCTCTCAGCGCGTAATGGAAACATTTGGTGCACAGGTGGTTAATATCCTTGACGGGCTGAAAAAAATCGAAAATCTTAATACCTCCAGAACAAAAATACATGCCGATAAATTTATCAGGCTCCTTCTTAGTATTTCCGATGATGTAAGGGTAATCCTGATAAAAACCGGCGAACGGCTTCAGGAAATTCGCTCCATCGAAGGCTTGCCGGATGAGTCCAGGCTGAAACTTGCACATGATGCCGGCGACCTCTTTGCCCCGATAGCGCACCGCCTGGGTTTATACCTTATAAAAAATGAATTCGAAGAGGTATCTATGAAATATCTGTTTCCGGATATCCATCGTGATGTATCAAGGCGACTGGCAGAAACACGATCGAACAGGGATGAATATGTATCCAGGTTCATAACCCCACTCACGAGTGAACTCAAGGCAAAAGGCTACCAATGCGAAATTAAGGGCCGAACCAAATCGATCCCGTCGATCTGGAGAAAAATGATTCACCAGTCGGTAGAGTTTGATGAGGTCTATGATTTATTTGCCATCCGGATTGTCCTTAAAAATAAATGTGAAAATGAAAAGGCGGATTGCTGGCAGGTTTATTCCATTGTAACAGACCTTTATCAGCCAAATCCCAACCGGCTGAGGGATTGGATATCTTCGCCGAAACCAAACGGATACGAGTCATTGCATACCACCGTGATCGGACCGGAAGGCCGTTGGGTGGAGGTCCAGATCAGAACACAGCGAATGGATGCCATTGCGGAGAAAGGGCACGCCGCTCACTGGATCTATAAAGAAAAAACAGGAGCTTCTGAAGAAGTTTCCTGGCTTTCGGAAATCAGGGATGCACTGCAAACTTCCTCTGAATCCGAATTACCTGAGGAATCAAAGGCCAAGACGGAATTATACTCAGATCAGATCTATATTTTTACCCCGAAAGGTGATCTTTTAAAATTGTCGGCCGGAGCCACGGTTCTGGATTTTGCGTTTGCCGTTCACAGTGTCGTGGGATACCATTGCACAGGAGCCCGGGTGAACGGTCAGATGGTTCCGATCCGGCATAAGCTTGTCAATGGGGACCTGGTTGCAGTAACTACTTCGACCAATCAGAAGCCGAAAACTGACTGGCTCAGCTGGGTGCACTCCTCCAAGGCAAAGGCCAGGATAAAAAGATTCCTGAAACAGGCGGATTATGCTGATGCTGACCAGGGCAAAGAAATGCTGATCAGAAAACTTGGACAGTGGAGAATTAAGGTTGATGTTTCTACCATTCAGCGAATCGTAAAATGGCTCAATCTAAAAGATGCCCTCGAGCTTTATCAGCAACTGTCGGATAACAAAATCGATCTCGCCTCCATCAGGGAATTTCTTAAAGATAAAGCACCTGCCGAACTGATTAAAGAAAAACTGTCCACGATCAAAACGGTTGACAGTTTTGTTAAAACCACAACGCAATCGCAGGATTATCTGGTCATCGATGACACTTTGGGGAATGTTGATTACAAGCTGGCCAAGTGCTGCAACCCGATTTTCGGCGATGAGGTTTATGGTTTTGTAACGGTAAAGGAAGGAACAAAAATCCATCGTGTAAATTGCCCGAACGCACGCCAGATGATTGAACGGTTTTCATACCGGATCGTAAAAGTCCGATGGACCGAGTCGCACGGCTCATCCTCTGGTTTTACCGTGAATATCCAGATTTTCGGAAAAGATAATATTTTGGTGGTCAATGAAATAAGCCGTCTTATTGCCTCGGATCTTAAAGTCAGCATGAGGTCCATGAACCTCATTTCAAAAGATGGTATTTTTGAAGGAACTTATACACTGATAGTCCAGGACCGGCCGCATCTGGAGACTATCATCATCAGGATAAAGAAAACCAAGGGAGTTTTATCAGTCAGACGAACAGATGAACTAATCACATGAACGACAATCACGTAAAAATAATCGCGTCAAACCTGAAGGTAGACCAATGGCAGGTCAGGAATACACTGCATCTTTTCGAAGAGGCCGCCACAATTCCGTTTATCAGCCGCTACCGTAAGGAAAAAACAGGCAGTCTGGATGAGGTTGCCCTGATGGAGATCAAGAAGCAATCTGAAAAACTGGCTGAGATGGATACGCGTCGGCAGACCATCCTGGAAACCATAGCCGGCCTGGATTTACTTACGCCCGAACTCGAGGCGAAAATCAGGAATGCGGCAACGATCACGGAACTGGAAGACCTGTATCTGCCCTATAAGCCAAAAAAGAAAACCCGTGGTTCAAAAGCCCGGGAGAAGGGGCTCGAGCCACTCGCTAAAATGATCATGAACCAGCGTGATGGCAGTCCGGTTCAGATGGCCTCGAAATTCCTGAATGACCAGGTTGCCAGCGAAGAGGAGGCTCTTGACGGGGCAAGGGATATTATTGCCGAGTGGATCAATGAGGATCAGCATGTGAGGAATATTCTGCGAAATGTTTTTGATCGTGAGGCTTATGTTATCTC
>CAILAQ010000257.1 GCA_903832165.1 uncultured Bacteroidota bacterium
AACTCTGAAACTCTGAAACTCTGAAACTCTGAAATAATGAAGCACATTACAACCATTCTCCTGATCACTGCCCTTCTGGCTTCGTGCAAGCCTGAGGCAAAAGTTACCTGCCTGATCAGCGGGACAGTAAAAAACGCCACCGACAAGGAAATTAAGCTGATAATCGGGACAAAAGTCGACACGTTGAAGCTCAACGCCGACGGGACCTTTAGCAAAGAGATCTCCCTGACAAAATCTTCTGAAGCAACGCTGCAGGGAACGAAATTGTATGCCGATCTATATCTTACTCCAGGCAAGGATTTGACCGTTACGGTTGATGCGCTGGATGTAAATAAGGATCTGGCTTTTTCAGGAACAATGGCCACCGAGAACGATTTTCTTTTGAAAAAAGGCGAGTCGGACCAGAAAACCAGTGAGAAGATCTTTGCCTATTATAAGGCACCTCACACTCCTGCTGATTTTAAAAAGGTTGCTGATTCAGTGAGATTGGCTGATCTTGATTTCCTTCAGAATTTTAAATCTGAAACAGGAAAGCTGGATGCCGCATTCATTGAATACCGCAAAACGGTTACGCAATTCGGTTATTATGGAATGTTGAATAACTATCCAATGATGTCAGGATATTACAATACCGATAAACCGGCAATTCCGGCTGATTGGTATTCATTTATGGATGGTGTGAAACTTGATGATCCGTCTTTGCTGATTATCTCGGAAGCCAAGTATTTCATCATGTCGTATATATCTGCACAGGCATTGAAGCTCTCCGGCGTGCCTCAGGAAAAATCTTATAACAATCCTGAAGTCAGGAAAGCAACCTTTAAATTTCTGGCTGATAATTTCAAGAGCCCCGAGTTTTTTAACATGATCGCTTTTGAATCACTTAAAGGAACCATTGATTCCAACGGCCCGGGCGGACTGGAAGAGCAGATCACGGAATATATGACCCGTTCGACTGATGCAGCCAATAAGAAATCACTGCAGGATATGGTCGACGGATGGGCTTCGATGGCTCCTGGCAAACCGGCACCGGTTTTTAATCTTCCTGATATCAATGGCAAGATGGTTGCCCTGACTGATTTTGCAGGCAAATATGTTTTTATTGATTATTGGGCAACCTGGTGCGGACCCTGCAAGGCTGAGATTCCTTCCTACAAAAAACTGATCGAAGATTACAAAGCAAAAAATATTGTATTTATCAGCATATCAGTGGATAAGGATAAGGCTGCCTGGGAGAAGATGGTGAAAGAAGGCATTCCCGAGACTAATCCGGAAACCGGCAAACCTGTTGTTCCTGCTAAGATGATCGCTATGAGTTGGATGCAGCTTCACGATGCGGTGAAGTACAATAAGATCTGGCTGGTGAAATTCATCCCGACTTTTGTGCTGATCGATCCAAAAGGCAACATTGTTAATTCACGTGCAGAGCGTCCGTCGAATCCGGAGTTGCGCACGGTGCTGAATGCATTGCCGGGGATTTAAAGCGTGCTAGGGTAAATATGCTCGGCTGGCGCCTCGCTAATTGAAACATATTATTAATAACCGCCGGTTTCAAACGGCGGACAATTAAAAGAAAATGAAGAAATTGCTCCCACTTTCCCTGATTCTTGCAGCTGCCTTGATCGTCAGTTGCCAGAATCAACCGGTTGATCAGATCAAAATAACCGGAACGATTAAAAATGCAGACACCCTGATGCTTAAATTAGTGGAAGGCCAGAAAGTAGATACCATCAAGAAAGCTGCTGATGGAACCTTCGATTATCAGAAAGTCTCTCTCAAGCCGGTGAATGGGTATCTTACTATCGGGAAAAAATATCTCATGGTGTACCTTATCCCGGGTAAAGATCTTAGCATAACAGCGGACCTGAACAAGTGGGACAGCACCCTTGTTTTTGGCGGTAAACTCAAGACCGTGGCCGAGTATCTGGCCGAAAAACGAAAGGCAGGGTCGAAATGGGGTAAGAACACCGTGGTTAACTACTCCAAGGAGCCAGCAGCATTTCGGGTGAGTCGAGATTCGCTGGAAAAGGTCTTTGGCGAGCTGATAACGAAATATGAAGGAATGAAAGCATTTGATGAGCAACTTGCAGCGAAGGAAAAGCTGACTGCGCGGTTTGAAAAAATCGTCGACCTGCAGAACTTTCAGATGATGAGTAAGTATTACGCCAAAAAAGACACAGTGATCCTTCCTGAAAACTGGAACGACTTTGAAAAGGGATTAAAGCTGGATGATCCTGCACTTTTGCAAATTAATGCAGCTTTGCAATATATAGCAGGTTATTTAGGAGAAACAGCAAAGAAAGAATCTGGCCTGACAGGGGATGTGTGGGGGAAACCGGAATTTCTCGCTGCTAAATTTGCGACTATAAAAAAGACCTTTTCCAGCCCTGAAATGGTGGAAGCGTTCATGTTTGATAATCTGGGACAGCAAATCGATGGTTCTACTCCCAAAGGTATCGATGCCCAGCTGGCTGAGTATTTTGCGCTTGCCAAAAATCAGGAGCAGATTGCTGATATAAAGAAAAGGGTATCAGTCTGGGCAGATATCATGCCTGGGAAACAAGCACCTGATTTCACGGTGGTCGATATGGCCGGCAAGGAGTTTAGCCTGTCGCAGTTTAAAGGAAAATATGTTTTCATTGATTTCTGGGCAACGTGGTGCGGTCCGTGCAAGCAGGAGATCCCTTTCCTGAAGAAGCTTTATGAGGATTTCCAGAAGAAAAATATCGTGATCATGAGTATCTCCATCGATCAGGATAAAAAAGCCTGGGAAAAGATGGTGACAGCCGAGGGCTTTAAATGGTATCAGTTTCATGACGGGAATAAAATGAGCGATAAATTTGTAGTCAGATTTATACCTTCATTTATCCTGATCGATAGGGAAGGGAAGATTATTGACCCGAGAGCGCCGAATCCCTCCGACCGGAATCTTCGCAAAATGCTGGAGGCGTTGCCCGGAATTTAGAGCGTGCTCAGCTAAATAGGCTCGGCTGGCGCCTCGCTAATAGGTCGCTGCGCTCCTAATAGGTTCGCTTCGCTCACTAATAGGCGCTGAGCGCTAATAGGTTCGCTTCGCTCACTAATAGGCGCTGCGCGCTAATAGGTTCGCCTGCGGCTCACTAATTGGATTTTATTATTAATAACCGCCGGTTTCAACCGGCGGACAATTAAAAAAAATGAAAAAATTGCTCCCCATTCTGATCGGCATTATTCTTAGTGCCAGCGCAATCGCCCAGCAACCGGTGCTCAAATATGGTGTTGGTGTATGGAATCCGGATTCGTTGGGCAACCAACGTGTGGTTGTAAATGTGGCCAAAGCCGGCCCGGCTGTGATCTGCGAAATACCATGGCGCCGCAAGGACCTGAATCCGCAGGATAAAGAAATTTTGATTTACGCTCAGAAGGGAAATCAGCTGATCAAAAATGTCGTCCGTATGGCCATCAGCCGCGAGTCGGGAACACTGGTTTTTGAACCAACCGCTGGCGCCGGAACCTACTATTTGTATTACCTGCCGTATAAAAGCAGTGGAGGCAGCTATCCTAAAGTGACTTACCTCAAACCTGCTGATAAGTGCGATGCAACCTGGAAATCGAAATATTCGGCCGGAACTGGTTTGCCAAAAGCTACTCCGTTGGAAATGCAGTCGATAAATGACCTCAACTCATTTTTTCCCATGGAGGTTATTGCTACGCGGAAAGAGACTGATCAGCTGGTGGCCAAAGCGAAAACCCCGGGTATGGTGCTGTTTCCGGAATATAGGGAATATCCGATCCGGATGTGGAACGACCTTCCATACCGCTGGATAACCAGGGGTTTAACA
>CAILAQ010000258.1 GCA_903832165.1 uncultured Bacteroidota bacterium
CCTCCCTGTATCTTTCCAAAAGCCTTTCAAGCTTTGCTGAGGTTCTGTCTGGTCGGCGAAATTCTATTGCCTGAGCAGCATTCATGAGCTCAATTCCAAGAATTGTTTGAAGATTGGTTATAATCCGATACGTTTTTGTGGCAGCATTAGCACCCATGCTAACATGGTCCTCCTGTCCATTGGAGGATTCGATTGAATCAACCGAAGCTGGTGTTGCAAGTTGCTTATTCTGACTGACCAGTGATGCAGCAGTATATTGGGGGATCATCATTCCGGAGTTTATGCCTGGCTCAGCGACAAGAAATGGAGGAAGGCCTCTGGCACCTGATAACAATTGGTAAATTCTTCGTTCCGAAATATTACCCAATTCGGCCAAAGCTATTCCCATTAGGTCAAAAGAAATCGCGAGTGGCTGACCATGAAAATTCCCTGCTGAAATAATCAGGTCCTGCTCGGGAAAGATAGTGGGATTATCAGTTACGGCATTTATTTCTCTGGAAAACACGGAAGCCGCATAATCCAGAGCATCTTTTGTGGCTCCATGTACTTGTGGTATGCAACGAAAGGAGTACGGGTCCTGTACCTGGGCTTTCTTTCTGCTAATTAATTCACTTTCAATCAAATGTGTTGAAATTGCTTTTGCTGCATCAATCTGTCCGGGATGAGGACGAATCTCATGGATCATAGCATTAAAAGGCTCAATTCTACCATCAAAGGCATCAAGGGACAGAGCACCAATAAGATTGGCCCATGAATAAAGATTAAAACCAGAGATAAGATTCCAAACCCCATAAGCACTCATAAACTGCGTACCATTGAGCAGCGCAAGGCCTTCTTTTGCCTGAAGTTCAACCGGATCCAATCCGAACTTTGCGAGCATCTCTCCCGCGGGAACTATAGTGTCATTCATCCACACCTCACCTTCTCCGATCAGAGGCAGTGCCATATGCGCGAGAGGACACAGGTCGCCGGAGGCACCTAACGAACCCTGTTGGTAAATAACAGGAAGGATATCATAATTGAAAAAATCAATCAGGCGTAGGACTGTTAAAAGTTGCACGCCTGAATGACCATAAGAAAGTGACTGGATTTTGAGGAGGAGCATAATCCTGATAATTTCTTTCGGTACGGGCTCTCCAGTTCCGCATGCATGTGACCTGACCAGATTTAACTGTAATTTCTGCAAATCCCTTACCGGGATAATTTTATTATGCAAAGCTCCGAATCCTGTAGTTACTCCATAAACCGGATCTGATTCAGAGTTGATTTTCCGATCCAGATATTCCCTGCATCTGACTATCTGCTTCCTTGCCTCGTCGGATAACGCCAGTTGAACAGGATTGCTGATGAGATCCTTAATAATTGCCAGGCTTAGTCTTTTTGGACTGATCAGGTGAGTTCTCATGAATTCAGAATATTTTTCCGATTGCATTGGTCAGATCAGAAAAGGCAATGTTAACCTGTTCTCCGGATGACATGTATTTTACAGAGGCCTGGCTTGCATTTCGTTCAGTTTCACCGATCATGATAACGACCGGTATTTTATTCTGGTCAGCATACTGCATTTGTTTCTTAATCTTAGTGCTGTCGGGATAAAGTTCGCAGCTGATTCCCGCTGACCTCAGCTGGTCGGCAAGAGGCATGCATACCGCTGATTCCTCCGGTCCGAAATTAAGGAAAAGGATTTGCGTGCCGGTATGGGTTAGAGCAGTAAATCCATTGGTTTGCTCCAGAACATCATAAATCCTGTCGGCGCCAAAAGATACCCCAACACCCGAAACCCCGGGCATTCCGAAAATGCCGGTGAGGTCGTCGTACCTTCCACCGCCGCAAATTGAACCCATCTGAACATCCAGCGATTTTACTTCAATAATTGCACCTGTATAATAGTTTAGTCCCCGGGCAAGTGTCAGATCTATCTCAACTGAACATTTAAGGTCGAATCCCGAAATTATCTTCATCAGTGTCTCGAGTTCTTCTAGGCCTTTCTGTCCGGTTCCGGAGTTTTTAAGAATATCCCTGAGCCTGTCTAATTTATCGCTGTTAGAGCCGGTGTTACCAATAACCGGAATGATAAGATCGATAGAATCGTTGGAAAAACCTTTTGAACTCCATTCTTTTTTCACCAGTTCCATTCCGATTTTGTCAAGTTTATCAAGTGCAACAGTAAAATCCGTCAGGTTACTGCCCATTCCTGAGACTTCAGCCAAACCGGCGAGAATTTTTCTGTTGTTTAGCTTGATTACTATATTCAGACCAAATCGGATAAAAACTTCGTCGATAATCTTGATCAGTTCAGCTTCATTGAGAAGCGAATTGCTGCCAATAACATCCACATCACACTGATAAAACTCACGATACCTGTTTTTCTGAGGCCGATCAGCACGCCAAACCGGCTGGATCTGGTAACGCTTGAATGGAAATGTTATCTCCTCCCTATGCTGAACGACAAATCGGGCAAAAGGAACAGTGAGGTCATACCGAAGGGCCTTTTCGGAAATCTGGGAGGCCATCGTTTTACTGATTTGACCTGAATTTTCCGGATTCCGCAAGAGATTTTCGAAAAATTCAGGCTTTATCCCACTTGCAAAGTCGCCGGAATTAAGAATTTTAAAAATCAACTTATCACCCTCTTCGCCATACTTACCCATCAGTGTTTCAAGTGTTTCCATGGCGGGTGTTTCGATTGGCATGTATCCGTAAAGTTGGAATACGGACCTGATGGTATCGAATAAATAATTTCGGCGCATCATTGGAACTGGTCCAAAGTCGCGGGTGCCCTTAGGTATTGAGGTTTTTTGATTCATAATGAGTCCAGGTTGCCGGCAAAAATAGCATAAAAATGGGACTCATGGAATTCGTTTTCGCTGATGTCACATGGAGAAACGATACAGATAATCTGAGATACTTGTACCCAAGCGATCCTGAAAGTTTTTTTCGCCGAAAGAATCCAGAAATTCTTTCACGTTAGCCGGACCAGCCAGGTGCGCTGCAGCGAGGATACCCATGCGAGTGATAGGAATGGAATCATAGAAAATCATTCCGACGTATTTGCTGATTGATTTGATCATGACAGACTCATTTATTTTCAAGAGAATGTCCATTGCCTTTTCTTGATCTTGTTCAGAAAAGGAATTAGGATTTGATTTGAATTCCTGAAGCGAGATGTTCCCATAACCGGTTGCATCAAGAGCACTTTTGCCAAACTGATATTTACCGATAAAGCCAAATTTGCTGTATTCCTTCCAATTGCTTTCTGATTCATACTTCGCGAGTAATTTCTTGAAGCGATAGTATTTTACACTAAACTGAACTTTATCTTTTTTGATGATATCATTTCTCATTTTCTCAAGCAGCAAGAAAGAATTGCCGCCAGGAGGCAGGTCCGGAGCCGGAAGATATCCGGGGATAGCTAAAGCTATCAGCAGTATTAAAATATATATGAATTTCATAAATACTCATTTTATAGTTAACGCTTACCAACCTATTTTGTTTTACGACTATCAGGTTGATGTAGCAAAGATACAGATATTCTGATGATTACATCATCGGCGTAGTCTGAAAATATGTAAATGAGTTGTTTGGGATTATCTCACCGGGATCATCACCGGGTTTTTCTCATTTAGCCGTCTGAGGAAAAAGAAAAGAAGATCGTTTTGCTGACGCTTTTTCACCTTCATGAATTCATCATAAAGTGCAGGATCCTGCATGAGGACAACCATAACCGATTCACGGTTAAAATCCATAACCTTACCAGTCTCAAAATCAAGCAAGTATTGTCTCATTTCCCTTGTTTTGGTTGTTCGGTTATATGGACGGGAATAGTAAGG
>CAILAQ010000259.1 GCA_903832165.1 uncultured Bacteroidota bacterium
CGACCTTACAGATACTAAAACACTGGCCCACCTGCTGAAGTATGACTCAACTCAGGGCCGCTTCAACGGAACCGTAACTTTTGATGAAACCGGTATTATCGTTAACGGATACAAGGTTTTTGTTACCGCTGAAAGAAGTCCGATCAATATTAAATGGTCACAGACTCCTGACGTTGTTGTTGAATCAACCGGTGTATTCACAAAGAAAGAGAGTGAAAAAGGCGGATATGGCGACCACCTGAAAAACGGCGCTAAAAAAGTTATCCTTACCGTTCCTGCAAAAGACGAAATCGACAGGATGATTGTTCTGGGTGTTAACGATGGCGACCTGCTGGCAACCGATCAGTGCGTGTCAAACGCTTCCTGCACTACAAACTGCCTTGCACCTGTGGCAAAAGTATTAGAAGATAATTTCGGCATTGAAATGGGTTTCATGACCACCATTCATGCCTATACAAACGATCAGCAAATCCTGGATGCACCTCATAAAGATCTCCGCCGTGCACGCAGCTGTGCTGTTTCACAAATCCCAACCACAACCGGCGCCGCTAAAGCCGTTGGTAAGGTTATTCCATCATTAAAAGGAAAACTCGACGGATGCGCTGTCCGCGTTCCAACCCCAACCGGTTCATTGGTTGATTTTGTAGCGATCCTGAAAACTGACGTTACCAAGGAACAGATCAATGCCGTGATGAAAGCTGCTGCTGAAGGCCCGATGAAAGGCATCCTTGAATATACCGAAGACCCGATCGTTTCCGTGGATATTATTCACAATACCCACAGCTCAATATTTGATGCACTGAGCACAATGGTAAACGGTCGCATGGTTAAGGTATTCTCATGGTATGATAACGAATGGGGATATAGCTGCCGCGTTGTCGACCTGATCCCGAAACTTTTCTAATTATCGGTTCATAAAAAAGAGGCTGCCCTTTCGGACAGCCTCTTTTTAATTTCTTCCGGGTCCCGCGTCACGCGTTTCGGTCTTATTCTTCGTCCCCCAACCCCAGTCACCTGTCACCGGTCACCAGTCACTATTCAAACCTCAGCGACTCGATCGGATCCAGCTTCGCCGCCTTCATCGCCGGATATATCCCGGAGATTACCCCGACTATCAAACAAAGAAGGAAGCCGAGAATCATCCAGGCCCATGGGATGACAAAAACACCGCCGGCAATCAGCGGGATAAGATTCCCTACGATCATTCCAAGCACTATACCTACAATTCCACCAATCTGGCCGACAAGTACAGCCTCGAAAAGGAATTGCTGCTGTATGGTCTTATTATTGGCTCCAATAGCCTTGCGAATCCCAATCTCCTGGGTTCGCTCAGCCACGGCGACCAGCATTATATTCATCAATCCAATGGCAGCCCCCAGCAGCGTGATGATCCCGATCAGGGTGGCAGCTATGGTAATGCTCGAAAGTGAACTGATCATCAATTCTGCAATACTGTCGCTTTTAACCGTGTAAAAATCCGAAGCATCAAGCGGATCCAACCCTCGGATTACCCTGAACAAATTCTCAGCTTCTCCCATGGCTTCGTCCATCACTACTCCTTCGTTCGGCAAAATAGAAATGTTAAACGACATGTTCGGATAGGAAAAATACTGACGAACATTGGTAACCGGTATAAGGCAAAGCCTGTCGCCACTCCCGATCATGGTTGCACCTTTCTCCTTAAGAACTCCGATCACACGGTACTTTCCATTGGAAATAGTGATTATTTTGTCAAGCGGATCCCTGCCCTGCTTAAAAAGGCTCGACGCCACTTCCGAACCAATCAAAACATTATTTTCACCGCTCCTGATATCAGATTCGGTAAAGTTCCGACCCTTTGCGATCTCATAACCTCCGGTAACCAGGTAATTTTCATCCGAACCCCTGACAGATACGTTTGGATTGGTTTTTTCAGATTCAAATTTTATAGTTGCATTTCCTGAGGCACCAATTGAAACTGCGACGGCAGCCGGAATTTTAAATTCTTTTTTAAACCGGTCAGCTTCAGTGTATGAGATCCTTGAGTAATTCTTAACCCTATCGCGATGGTTGCCAATCTGAACATTATATCCTCTACTCCTGATACTGAATGAATTAGCCCCCATTGCGGAGAAAGAAGAATTTACCGATCGCTTCAGCGAATCGATAGTGGTAAGAATACCCACCAGCGCCATGATCCCAAAGGCGATAATCAACACAGTAAGGATTGTTCTGAGTAAATTCGACCGGATTGACAGAAAGGAGATTCTGAAATTCTCCCTCATCAAAGCAATTTTCCTGAAATACTGGCTGGATCTGTTCACGTTTATTAAATTCGGCAGCGCAAATTACGGAAACCTAAGCAGAACAGGAATTTTCTCACTATTTTTAACTACTTGCCGCCACTTAATGAATCTCAAAACCCGCATATCATCCTTCGCAGAACTGGGCACCCGCCTTCCAGGGATGATTACCAACAGTCTGAGGGAGCAGGTTATCCGTATAAATAGCTGGTTTACAAATAGCG
>CAILAQ010000260.1 GCA_903832165.1 uncultured Bacteroidota bacterium
GGCAAGAAATATGGCCGTTGAACATGAAAAAGCTGTTGCCATTTTTTCACTTGAAATGTCGAGCCTTCAACTCGTAAACCGGCTTATCGTCAGCGAAACAGAACTCGCTGCCGAGAAAATCCGTAACGGCCGCCTGCAGAAATTCGAGTGGGAACAACTTGAAATCAGACTAAAAAGCCTGTTGAAAGCTCCGATTTTTATCGATGATACCCCCGCAATTTCAGTCTTTGAACTTCGGGCAAAAGCCAGAAGATTAAAGCTTGAACATAAAATAGAACTACTGGTGGTCGATTACCTTCAGCTGATGAGCGGACCCCCGGATACTCAGGGGAACCGCGAACAGGAGGTCAGCAGTATCTCCAGATCACTCAAGGCAATAGCCAAAGAACTCGATATTCCTATCATCGCCCTTTCCCAGCTCAACCGCTCCGTTGAACTGCGAGCCGGCGACAAGCGCCCGCAGCTGTCCGACCTTCGTGAATCCGGAGCCATCGAGCAGGACGCTGATATCGTAATCTTTATTCACCGTCCTGAAAAATACGGACTGACCGAAGATTCAGAAGGTCGCTCAACAATCGGCATGGCCGAAATCATTATCGCCAAACACCGTAACGGTGCCGTTGGCGATATTCAGCTCCGGTTCCGCTCTGAACAGGCTAAATTCATGGAACTGGATGATGACTTCGGCATCCCCGTGTATGATGATCAGGAAAATGCTTCCGTCAAATTCGAATCGAGAATGAACCGCTCAAATAAACCGCCGGATTATCCCGATGCGTTCTGATATTATGAAGGCTAAAACCCTGCTGGCAATATTGTTACTGCTCCTGCTCCGCACAGGAATCTCCCAGGGGGCTTTCCTGCTTGTGCCGATGGATAATAATCAGACCAACCATCTCAAAGCTTATGGTATAGCTTATTGGGCCCTGCAAAAAGGAAATACCCTCGAATGGCTGCTTAATTACCGGGGGGGAAGCTTTCTTGTCCCGTTTTATGATGAAATTCAACAGGAATGCATGCTGCGGGGCGTTCGGACCGAAATTATCGCAGATGCCGCCCGCCTTAAGATCCTGGAGGAAATAGCCAGGCCGGATTACAATATGGATGTCATCAAAATGGAGAAAGCTCCCAAAATAGCCGTCTACGCCCCTGTCGATAAACAACCGTGGGACGATGCCGTGATCATGGCACTCGATTATGCCGAAATTCCTTATGACCGGATCTATGACGGGGAGGTAATTGAAGGCAAACTGAAAAACTACGACTGGCTTCACCTTCATCATGAGGACTTTACCGGCCAGTATGGCAGATTCTACAAGACTTTCAACCATATGCTCTGGTATCAGAAACAGGTCCTGGATAATGAGACAATGGCCACTAAATATGGATTCAGCAAGGTCTCTAAAATGAAACTCGCTGTTGCCCTTACCATCAAAGCTTATGTTGCCGAAGGTGGATTCCTGTTCGCTATGTGCTCAGGTGCTGATTCATTCGACATCGCTCTGGCAGCCCAGAATGCCGATATCTGTGCCCAGATGTACGACGGCGATCCCATTGATCCGGACGCAAATAATAAACTCGACTATTCTCAGACCCTGGCTTTCCAGAATTTTAAACTTATTGATGACCCCCTGGAATATGAGTTTTCGACAATCGACGCCACCGATTCCAGAAGAGTGGCCCAAACACAGGATTATTTTACCCTGTTTGATTATTCAGCAAAATGGGACCCGATACCAACCATGCTCTGTCAGAACCATACGCAGATAATCAAGGGATTTATGGGCCAAACAACCTCATTCATAAAGGATTACATCAAACCATCTGTACTGGTAATGGGTGAAAACAAATCCCTCAACGAAGCACGGTATATCCATGGCGAGTACGGCAAAGGTACCTGGACATTTTTTGGAGGCCACGATCCTGAAGACTACCAGCACCTCGTGGGTGATAAGCCAACCGACCTTTCGCTGCACCCCAATTCACCCGGCTACCGCCTGATCCTGAACAACGTGCTCTTTCCGGCGGCCAAAAAGAAAAAACAAAAAACTTAGGATCCCCCCTCTATTACTACAACAATTTCACCTCGGGGCGCAAACTCAGTAAAGTGAGCAATCAGTTCCTCCAGCGTTCCACGGACAGTCTCCTCGTGCATCTTGGTCAGCTCCCGAGATACCGTTGCCCGCCGGCTTCCACCGAATTCAGGAACCAGCTGCCCCAAAGTCTTTACAAGTCGCATCGGGGATTCATATAAAATGATAGTCCGTTTCTCTGTCGATAATTCGCGTATCCGGGTCTGCTTCCCTTTCTTTAAAGGCAAAAAGCCCTCAAAAATAAAGCGGTCACAAGGAAAACCTGAATTGATCAGTGCAGGTATCAGGGCTGTAGCTCCGGGAAGACACTCCACCTCAAACCCGGCATGAAGGCATTCCCTGACCAGTAAAAACCCCGGGTCCGAAATTCCGGGTGTCCCGGCATCTGAGATCAGTGCCGTCTTCTCTCCGGCCTCCAGCCTTTTTATTATGCCCGGAACTGAATTGTGCTCGTTAAATTTATGATGAGGATAAAGAGTCTTCTTGATGTTCAGATGATTAAGCAAAACTCTCGATGTCCGGGTATCCTCGGCCAGAATGAAATCTACCTCACCCAAAACACGAATGGCACGAAGCGTAATATCCTCCAGGTTTCCTATAGGCGTCGGAACCAGGTACAATTGAATTTTCCGGTCAATCATGTATTTCCATGTTCAAGGTTAAAACACGCCCGGCAGAGAGGCTCATAAGACTCTGTTTCCCCAAGGACAACCAGCTCGTTCGATTCCGTGGTCCGATGGGAATACAATGCCAGGTTACCACATCGCATACAGATAGCCTGAACCTTCGTGACATGTTCACAGGTTGCCATAAGAGCCGGAATAGGACCGAACGGCTTACCCGTAAAATCCATATCCAGCCCGGCAACTATTACCCGCACACCCTGATTTGCTAGCGAATTACACACTTCTACGAGGCTCATATCGAAAAACTGTGCCTCATCAATGCCTATAACATCCACATCTCCCGTCATCAGTAAAATATTTCCTGGCGAAGAAACAGGCGTACAACGGATAGCCTTGGCATCATGCGACACAACATCTTCAGCTGAATATCGGGTGTCAATCATCGGCTTGAATATCTCAACACGCTGACGGGCAATGCGTGCACGGTTCAGCCGCCGGATAAGTTCTTCCGTTTTGCCAGAGAACATCGATCCGCATATCACCTCGATCCATCCTCTCGGAGGAACCCCGGCTCTGCTTGTTTCAGGAAAGAAATACCTGTCCAATAAGTATTTTAAATTATGATCGTTATTTTTACAAAAATAAAAGAATTATGGACAGTTCAGAAAACATCCGGAACCTGAGGGAAGATCTGGCCGAAATCGAAAAAATCCTCGGCTGGATGGAAAAATCAAACGAAGTTCATCAGATCGATATAGATATCCTTCTTAAGAAAACCAGGCACCTGTACAGCAGCCTGCTGAGTCTGGAAGCTGGTGAAACAGAGTCTGTCAAACCAATTGTGACAGAGCCAATCATTCAGGTCCGGCACATTCAAGAACCGGAACCAGTACAAGTATCAGTACCAATAGCAGTGCCAATAGAAGTACCAGTGCCAGTACCAATCGCAGAACCTGAGCCGGAACCTGAGCCCGTTATAGAATTTGTATCCGAAGACGATATGGAGGATGAGAAAGGTGACGATGATGAGATAGGTGACGATGATGAGATAGGTGATGATGAGGATGATGAGGAAGGTGATGATGAGGAGGATATTGATGAAGCTAATCTGGAACCCGGTTGGGAACCCTATCTCGAGCCGGAACCTATTCCGCAACCATTATATCAAACAACCCCTGCTCCACCTGCACCACCGGAATATTCATTCCAACAACCACAACAACCACAACAATCACATCAACCACAACAACCACAACAATTTACTCAGCCACCCCAATCTACTCAACCGCAGCCTCCAAAACCGGCAGGCCAGCCCACCTCAATATTTGCGGGATTTGACCCGCCGGCATCCATTGCTCAGAAGCCTCCGGTGCGCCCGGCTTTTTCAGAAGGCAGCCTCTTTCAGAATGATCAAAGCCTGAATGAAATGTACCGGAAACAAAAACCAGCCCAGGAGGCCGCTCCTCCTTTAGCGGATATTCCGATCGCCGACATTTGGTCAGCAATATCCATTAATGAAAGATTCCTGTTTATTCGCGAACTATTCGGAAATGATCCGGAAGGCTTTAAAAATACAGTTACACTTCTCAATAGTCTGAGCTCTTTTGAGGCTGCAAAAAAATTCATGACCGACAGATTTCGCTGGGACGAAAACAGCCCGGTGGCAAATGATTTTCTGAATGTTGTCAGACGAAGGTTCTTGAAATGATCAGATACACCGTTGGTGATATTGCAGAAATAACCCACAGCCGTCTGATCGGGGAACCCGGGCGCCAGATTCGACAAATATGCACCGATACCCGAAGAATCGACCAACCGGCTGAAAGTCTGTTTGTCGCACTTAAAGGCCCCAGTCACGATGGGCAGCGATTTCTGGGCGAAGCTTTCCAGTCAGGGATAAGAGCCTTTCTGGTTTCTGCGCTCCCCGAAAATACCGACCAGTTCTCAGGGTCTGCTTTTATTATCGCAGACAATACACTCACTGCCCTGCAGAATTTTGCAGCCTGGCACCGGAAACAATTTAAAGGACAGGTAATTGCAATTACCGGAAGCAACGGAAAAACGATTATCAAAGAATGGCTTGCACAAATAATGCAATCCTCATTCCGGATTATCCGAAGCCCGAAATCATATAACTCACAGATCGGCGTACCTCTTTCCGTTCTCAATATCTCAGGCAATGAGCAATATGCAATACTGGAAGCCGGGATTTCAAAGCCTGGCGAAATGGCCGGCCTGCAAAGAATTTTAAATCCCGATATAGGCCTGATATCCAATATCGGCGATGCCCATCAGGAAAACTTTGAGGATCTGCCATCCAAAACCCGGGAAAAGATCTTGCTTCTGAAAAATAGTGGCAGGATATTCTATTGTCTTGATCATAATCTCATCCATCAGGAACTGCTGAAGTCGGGCTATCCCGGACAAAAATATTCGTGGTCGAGACTCAGTCCGGCCAATTTGCTGATAACCGGCGAAACAGTTACCGGACCTTCCTGTCACCTGACCGGGCTCTTTGACTCCCGCCGGGTAACCCTTACCATCCCTTTCACTGATCCGGCCTCCATCGAAAACCTTATCCAGATCTGGCTGCTGCTCCTGACTATAGAGTTTGATGAGTCGATGCTGCAGGACCAGGTTATGAGGCTTGAACCTGTTCACATGCGCCTCGAACAAAAAGGCGGCATCAACAGGTGTACCTTGATAAATGATTATTACAACTCTGATATACAATCACTTAAAATTGCGCTGGATCTTCTTTTCCAACAAACACCGCACCTCAGAAAAACCCTGATCATTTCAGATATTCTGCAGACAGGTCAATCCGAGGAAGCTCTGTATGCCGAAATCAGTCGTCTTCTGGCTGCCCGGAATCTTTACCGCCTGATAGGAATCGGACCGGCCATCTATCGCAATCGTCACTTGTTTAAAGGAAACGTAAGCATTCTGAACTCAACTTCCGAATTCCTCAGTCAGATAAGTACCGAGGATTTTCAGGATGAAGCGATTCTGCTTAAGGGTGCACGCTCCTTTGCTTTTGAAAGGATCAGCAGTATCCTTGAAGCTAAAATACACCCCACCACCCTGGAAATCAGAATGAATGATGTCAGATTCAACCTGGAGCAGTATCGCAGGCTGATCGGCCCTGATGTCAGGATAATGGTCATGGTAAAAGCTTTCAGCTATGGAAGCGGAGGAGTGGAAATGGCTAAGTTCCTTGCTAACGAGCGCGTGGATTATCTGGGTGTTGCTTTTGCCGATGAAGGAATAGAAATCCGCCGTGCCGGGATAAAAACTCCGGTATTGGTCATGAATCCGGATTTCCATCAGTCCGACCTGATCATTGACCATCACCTTGAACCCGAGATCTATAACTGGAGCGGATTGAACACATTCACGAAAACAGTCAGGAAACTGGGGTTGGGTCCTTACCCCATCCACCTGAAGCTGGATACAGGAATGCACCGTCTCGGCTTTGATTATCGCGAAACTGAACCATTACTGACCTTCCTGAATAATCATCCTGAGATTTACCTGAAAAGCGCCTTCAGTCATCTTGCCGCCAGTGAGGATCCGGCTAATGACGATTTCACCAACCTTCAGATCAGCCGGTTCTCCGAATCCTGTAATCGCCTGGCTGAAAAAACCGGATATCCGTTTCTGAAGCACATCCTTAATTCTTCCGGGATCGAACGCTTTCCTGACGCACACTTCGATATGGTCAGACTAGGAATCGGTCTCTACGGACACGGCAATACGGATCTCGTCGAACTCCGGCCCATTGCCACACTGAAAACCATCATCTCTCAGATCCATGACATTCCTGCCGGAGAATCAGTCGGGTACGGAAGACGAACAATTCTGGATAAACCAACCCGCGCAGGGGTCATACCGGTAGGTTATGCCGATGGAATCA
>CAILAQ010000261.1 GCA_903832165.1 uncultured Bacteroidota bacterium
ACTGTGAATGGTCTGGGGTCAACTTCTTCGGCAGCACCAAACTTGCGGGCAGCAACAACGCCTGCTCCGATTTTCATTTCACCATGGGTAAGAGTCGGGCCATCTTCTACTACCAATACACGTTTCCCGCGGATCAGCGACGGATCATCGACCCTGATCGGTGAAGCTCCATCAATAACAATAGCCTTAGGATTTACTTTGGCAATATTCTCACGAACTGTCTGAACATCTTCCGGACGGGCAGTATCAATTTTATTGATAACCACTACATCGGCAAGCCTCAGGTTTACTTCACCCGGGTAATACGACAATTCATGTCCCGGACGATGCGGGTCAACAACAGTGATGGTAAGGTCAGGTTTGTAAAACGAGAAGTCATTATTTCCTCCGTCCCACAATACAACATCGCATCCGTCAGGATCCTTTTCAGCTTCGCGAAGTATTGCTTCATAGTCAACCCCTGCATAAATAACATTTCCACGCACCACGTGCGGTTCATACTCTTCCATCTCCTCCACAGTGCATTTATGCTTTTCGAGGTCGGCGACTACTGCATAACGCTGAACTTTCTGGGCAACAAGATCTCCATAAGGCATCGGGTGACGCACCGCAACAACCTTCAATCCCATTTCCATCAGAACTTCGATAACTTTTCTCGACGTCTGGCTCTTACCGCAACCGGTGCGTGAGGCCACAACTGCTATCACCGGTTTTGTACTCTTGATCATGGTACCTTTTGGTCCGAGCAAGGCAAAATTTGCGCCACAAGCGTTCACAAGAGCGCTGATAGCCATCACCCTTGGGTAAGGCACATCGCTATAGGAGAATACACAGCAATCTGCATCATATTTTGCAATCAAAGCGGGGAGTTGGTCCTGCATAAAAATCGGTATCCCATCAGGATACAAATTACCTGCAAGTTCTGCAGGATATTTGCGACCATCAATATCCGGAATCTGGGCAGCGGTAAATGCTACTACTTCATACTCCGATTTATCCCGGTAATAAGTGTTGAAATTGTGAAAATCACGACCAGCAGCGCCAATGATAATAATTCTTTTCCTGGACATAAAGCCTCCTTAATTTTTTTTAAGTTTTTGTTAATGCGGTAAATATATAAGTTTCGGCCTAACAGAATCATGACAAAAGCCGTGTTCAGGAAACAATCTGGTATCGATCGGTATCAAGCCTTAAAAAGATGAATAGCATAAGGGTAAATGCCCATAGGGATGACCCTCCGGAACTGAAAAACGGCAAAGGAATCCCGATTACAGGCACGATCCCTATAGTCATCCCTATATTTATCGCAAAGTGGAAGAACAGGATAGAAGCCACTCCGTATCCGTAGATTCTGGAAAAGGCAGATCTTTGCCGCTCCGCCAGAAAAATCAGGCGGAGTATCAACCCTGAAAACATTCCCAAAACCATCAGACTTCCCATGAATCCCCATTCCTCGCCAACAGTGCAAAAAATAAAGTCAGTGCTCTGCTCCGGAACAAAATTCAGGCTGGTTTGAGTGCCCTGCATAAATCCCTTACCAAAAAATCCACCTGAGCCGATCGCTATTTTCGACTGATTAAGGTTATATCCACGTCCAAGCGGGTCACTTTCCAATCCGAGAATGTTATTTATACGGGATTGCTGATGCTCCTGGAGTACTTCATGGAAAACAAAATCTACCGAAAAGATAAACAGTATCGCACCAAACCATGTTAATAGAATCAGGAGTAAGGGATTATGTCTTTTCCGAAGAATAATGGTCAGCCAGATCAGGAAAGCAACAAATGATGCAAGGAAAAACATGCGTGACAACGACCAATCTTGTCCAAGGTAGGTGGAAGCAAGCGAGGCCAACCCGAATAATATTCCAAGTGACAGGAATCCAATATAAAAAAACTTAAAGTTTCGCTGATACAGCCAGGTTAGTCCCAAGGCTATAACACTGATGACTGCAAGAAGCACCGGGATCGGAACAAGCATGGTGAGAACAAAAAGAAGGATCGCCAGTCCACCGACAAACAGAACCACCCACGACATTCCTTCGCGAAAAAGCACCAGCACAAATACAAGAAAAACAAGAGCAGTTCCTGTATCTTTCTGCGCTAATATGAGGATCATGGGTATGCCAAGAACCGCACCGATAGTCATCAGGTTTCTTGGCTTTTGCACAACAAAATTATATGCCGAAAGGATCTTGGCCAGGGCCAGGGCTGTGGCGAACTTCGTAAATTCGGCCGGCTGAATACTGAATGATCCGATAAAAATCCATGCGCGTGCACCGTTTATCTCCTTACCGATGATAATTGTAATCGGCAAGATCAACAGAGTTACAATATATATCGGAAAAGAAAAAAAACTCCAGACTTTGCCATCTATGGTAAGCGTAAAAATTGCGATGACAAGGGCAGTAAGGATATAATAAAACTGCTTGCTGTATCGCTGGCTAAAATCAAAAAGGGAGCCACCTGTGCCTTCATTTCTGCTCGAGGCAAACACATTCATCCACCCAAATCCAACCATCACCAAAAACAGGATGATCGTGACCCAGTCCAGACGGGCTATAAAATTTGTTCTCGGGTTTGCCATCAGAATTGTTTATATTCTAAAATTGCCAACTCTTTATCTGTTTGGGTAATGGTTCCATTCAGGTATTTCTCAATCATCAGACTGGCAATCGGTGCTGCATAAACACCCCCGGCTCCTGAACTTTCCACATAAGCAACAATGGCGATTCGAGGTCGGTCCTTCGGTGCGAATGCAAAGAATCCCGAGTGATCTTCCTTTCCTCCGGAGTTCTGAACTGTTCCTGTTTTACCGCAGACAATAACACCCGGCACCTGTGCTCTGGAACCAGTTCCCCCTTGCTGGTTGACTACCATTTGCATTCCGTCGGCCACAACATCAAAATATTTAGTGTCAATTGCAGTGTGGTGCGGAACTCTGAATTTTTCCGGAATAGAGTCGACACCCTCAATAGACTTTACAAAGTGTGGGACATAATAAATTCCGCGGTTAGCAATAATGGCAGCCAGGTTGGCAATCTGTATTGGCACAGTCTCCACCTCACCCTGACCAATGGAGTTCGAGAAAATGGTACTGAATGCCCAACGATTGGCTCCGTACCATTTATTATAATAAGCAACATCCGGGATCAATCCTGGTTTAATCCCCGGCAGGTCAGTCTGCAGCACCTGACCAAGCCCGAATGAACAAACCATCTGGTACCAGGTTTTCAGACCGATCTGACTATCCTGGAACTGGCTGGTGCTTTTCCCCTGGAGGATTATTCGCCGGTAAACATTATAGAAATAGGGGTTGCAGGAATACATGATCCCCTCCCTTAATCCGTGTGCATTAGGGTGATTATGACATCCGATAATGCCTTTATTGCAATCCACACTGTAAAATTCGTCGATGACGCCCTCCTGGAGCGCTATCAATGCCTGAACAATCTTGAAAATTGAACCTGGAGAATATCTCGACATGGTTGCCCTATTGAACAACGGCATCAGGCTGTCATTCATCAGCCGCTCAAAATTCTTTCCCCTGATCCGGCCAACAAGCTCATTCGGATCATACCCCGGACTCGATACCATCGCCAGAATTTCGCCGGTGGATGGTTCAATGGCAACGATACTGCCTTTTTTGTGCGCCAGCAGTTTCTCTCCGTATTCCTGCAAGCCTGCATCGATCGTAATAGTAAGCTTTCTGCCCGGTTGGGCAATAGTGTCGAATCTTCCGTTTTCGAAATTCCCCTGCAGGCGGTGGTGCACATCAACCAGCTGGTAACTTATACCTTTCCGGCCTCTGAGATAGGGCTCATATTCCGATTCCAGTCCTGATTTTCCAATATAATCTCCACCCTGATAATAAGTATCAGCATTGATATCAGTTTGATTTACCTCCCCAACATAACCAAGAACATGAGGGGCAACGGACTGCGGATACTTACGCTGCGTTCTTATCTGGAAAGAAAATCCGGGGAATTGGAAAAGTTTTTCATTGAGTGCGGCCTTTTGCTCAGGGGTGATTTGCCGGACCACTGCAGACTGCCGGTACCGGGAATATTCTCTGGCCTTTTTCATTGATTCGCGAAACTCCATCAGGTCCACGCTAAGAATCCGGCACAAATCCATCGTATCAAATGCTTTCGTCTGCTGGGGCAAAACAAGCAGATCAAATACCGCCTCATTGTACACCATAGGCTTACCGAAGCGGTCGAAGATCATACCCCTTCCGGGATATTCCACCACCCGCAGCTGAGAGTTGTTTTTCGAGGAGAGCTGGTAGGATTTATCAATGACCTGAATATAAAACAACCGAAGCATATAGACAAGGGTAACGGCAAGCACTATACCCCCGACCACATATTTCCGGTTTGGATTTGAGTTCAGCATAACCTTTTACCTGGGAATTCTAAAACGGATACCCTCCCATAACAGGATAATAATCAAAGTAAAGAACCCGCTCATTATTACACGGAATATGGTTCTCAGGAAATCTCTTAATGAAAGGTCTTCCAGAAAAAACAGCATAAAATGATGAATTCCTATCATAATCAGAGCATACGCAAGAAACCAAAGGATTCCGTAGTTTTTAGTATCCGGGAAAGTGCCAGGCTCATAATCGTCGCGAGGATTTATCCAGCGCAGAATGGTCGGCCGCATAAATGCAATCAGGAGTGTTGCGGCTGTGTGTGTGCCCAACGTTGAACCATTTCCAGCTATACCCTGGGGAAAAACATCGATCCCGAATCCAAGTAAAAATGCAGTAAGCAGCAATAACCAGCCAGGTGTATCAAAAGGAAGAACCATGATATACCAGACATAGAAATAGGGATTGATATATCCGCTGAATTGAATATTATTCAAAATCAGCACCTGGAATAAAACTACCAGGAAGAACCTGACTACATATCTGTTTAGCTGATCAATCATACGTTTGAAATTCCAGTTTTTCCTGCTCCGCTTTACTAAAGTTTCTGATCACGTAAACACGCGTAAGTTTCTTAAAATCCTGAATCAACAGCACCTTCAGCTCATAAAAAGTTCCTGCAGGGGTGCGGTTAACTTCCTGCACAAAACCCGCTTTCTCCCCTTCCGGGAAAGCAGGAGTCAATCCGCTGGTGACTATTGTATCCCCCACATAAACATTGATATGCCCCGGTATCTCTGTCAGCACTGCTTCCCGGTAAGAATGTCCGGGCCAGATCAGGGTTCCAAAATAATTGGTACTCGAGAGTTTAACACTCCCCTTGAATTTCGAGTTAAGTACAGAAATTACTGTGGAGAAATTGTCGGATACGTTGCGCACAATCCCGATAATACCTTCGGGACCAACAACACCCATATCAGGACGGATACCCTGCCGGTATCCTACGTCGAGGGTAATGTAATTATTTTGCTTGTTCACAGAATTGCTGACCACCTGGGCCGGTATATAATCATATTTAATACCGGGCTGTGAAAGTGTGGTAACGGAATCCCAGCCTGAAGATTTTAAAGGCCTGCGGGCAAGATCATTACGCAACCTAGCATTTTCGTTTAACAGAACAGAGTTTTCCTCCGTCAAGTGAAAAAATCGTGAAAAGTGACCAGTCTGGGTAGCAAAGAATCCATTCACGTCCTGTGTTAGCTCAAAGAATCTTGCATGTGGTAATGGATTCTTCTTGAAGACCATAGAAAGCGCAAAAATCTCCAGGATTACGAAGATAATCTGGAAACTAAACCGGATTATGAGTCGAAGAAGATTCTGCATTGCTCATCCTGCTATCGCATCAGGAACGGGAACCGATGGATATTCTTCAGTGCCATTCCGGTCCCTCTCGCTACAGCGTGAAGCGGATCATCAGAAATATGGAATGGAATATTCATCTTGTCTGAAAGCCGTTTGTCGAGTCCTTTAAGTAAGGCTCCGCCACCGGTCAGGTAAATTCCGTTATTGACAATATCTGCATACAATTCCGGCGGGGTGCGCTCCAGCACACTCAGAACTGCAGTTTCAACTTTCGACAGTGACTTGTCCAATGCATGGGCCAATTCACTGTAGGAAACCGGAATTTCAATAGGAAGGGCCGTCATCTGGTTCGGACCGCGGACCACGTAATCTTGCGGCGGATTGGTGAGCAAAGGAAGCGCAGCACCAACATTTATCTTGATATCCTCAGCCGTTTTTTCACCAATCTTGATATTATGCTGATGACGCATATAAGCTTGAATATCAAGTGTAAATTCATCACCGGCAATACGCATTGATTCATTGCAAACGATACCTCCCAGTGCTATAACAGCAATCTCAGTGGTACCCCCTCCGATATCAACAACCATATTTCCGTCGGGTGCAAGAACATCGATACCTATACCAAGTGCGGCAGCCATTGGCTCATAGATCATATATACTTCCCTGCCACCGGCGTGTTCCGAAGAGTCCCTGACTGCGCGAATCTCGACTTCTGTACTTCCCGATGGTATACCGATAACCATCCGCATTGATTGGGTTCCGAATCTTGATTTGGTATGAATCATTTTGATCATACCCCTGATCATCAGTTCAGCCGCATTGAAGTCAGCGATAACGCCATCACGCAAAGGCCTGATAACCTTAATGTTATCATGCGTTTTACCATACATTTGCCTGGCTTTTTCACCCAATGCAAAAAGTTTTCCGGTTGCAACATCGATTGCAACAATAGACGGCTCATCAACAACAATTTTATCATTATGAATAATGATCGTATTTGCCGTTCCAAGATCTACTGCAATCTCCTGTGTTAAAAAGGAAAATAGGCCCATATTTTGTCTCCCCGATTTTTAATGTTTAAAGTGACGGATTCCTGTGAAAACCATAGACAATCCATTTATATTGCAATAGTCAATTGTGTCCTGATCACGAACGGATCCTCCCGGCTGAATAACCGAGGTAACACCTGCCTGATAAGCAAACTCAATGCTGTCGGCAAAAGGGAAGAAAGCATCTGATGCCATAACAGCACCATGGAGATCAAATCCAAAGCTCTGAGCTTTCGCAATCGCCTGTTTCAGGGCATCAACGCGTGATGTCTGCCCGGTGCCGCTTGCCAGCAGCTGCCTGTTTTTAACCAGAACAATCGCATTCGATTTGGTATGCTTAACCAGCGTGTTGGCAAAAAGCAAATCTTCAATCTCCGCTTGAGTTGGTTGAGTTTGAGTTACTACTTTCAAATCATCCGGCGTCTCTTTACGCAGGTCACGATCCTGAACCAATACACCGTTAAGGATACTACGGAACTGAACAGTTGCTGCTGCTCCGGCGGGTTTGCGGACAAGGATGATCCGATTTTTCTTCAGTTTCAGCACCTCGAGCGATTTAACATCATAATCCGGAGCGATAATGATTTCAAAAAACAAAGAATTGATCTCATTCGCAGTCTCCGGATCAATCGGTCTGTTCGTTACCAGGATTCCTCCGAAAGCTGATACAGGATCAGCAGCCAGTGCCTTTTTCCAGGCTTCTGTCAGTGAAGTGTCGCTCGCAATACCACAGGCATTATTATGTTTAAGAATACCAAAAGTTGTTTCGTCAAATTCATCCATCAACGAAACAGCCGCATCAATATCCAGAAGGTTATTGTAGGAAATTTCTTTCCCGTGAATCTGATCGAAGATCTCTTCCAGATTTCCGTAAAAAGTCCCCTTCTGATGGGGGTTCTCCCCATAACGGAGATGATGGCCCGGGCCTGCAGCCTTTCTGAAATTCTTTGGATTTTCGCCAACCATGTAATTGCTGATGGCACTGTCATAACCGCTCGATACAGAAAATGCGGCAACGGCAAAGTCATACCGGTCGGCCAGTTCCGACTTGCCATTTTTTTCTTCGAGCAAAGACATCAATTGCGGATAATACTCACGCGATGGAACAATGATCACATCCTCATAATTCTTTGCAGCTGCACGAATCAGCGATATCCCACCGATATCGATCTTTTCAATAATCTCAGCCTGAGTGGCACCGGAAGCAACCGTCTGCTCAAATGGATAGAGGTCGACTATGATCAGGTCGATCTCCGGAATTTCCCAGGTTTTCATGCTCTCCAGGTCGGATGGATTATCCCGGCGTGCAAGGATGCCCCCGAAAATCTTGGGATGCAATGTCTTTACCCTGCCACCAAGGATACTTGGATAACCCGTTAACTGCTCAACCCGCTGAACAGGCAGATTCAATGACTCAATAAAATCCGCTGTCCCACCGGTACTGATCAGTGAAATGCCCAGCTGGTGCAATCTATTGAGAATATCATCAAGATTGTCCTTGTGATAAACGGAGATCAGCGCGCTGCTTATTTGCTTTTCCTTATCCACCCTCATTAATTTTTAATCCGGCAAATTTACTAAAAATAGGCATATTATAACCTAACGACCATTCGCATTGCCTAAAAAAAGACTAATTTTGCATTTCATGAAAATAGGAATAAAAGCTGTTGTGATCTGGGTAAGGATAGTCCGCGAAAGTGTGGCCTTTGCCTTTCAATCCCTGGTCTCCAATAAACTCCGCACCATCCTTTCCCTGCTTGGTATCACCATTGGGATTTTTGCTATTGTATCCGTGTTTACCGTAGTTGATTCTCTGGGCCGGACTATCAAAAAGAATATCTCCGAGCTGGGCGACAATGTTGTTTATATTCAGAAATGGCCAATGATGTTCGGACCGGGTTTTCAATGGTGGAAATATATGCAAAGGCCTGAAACGGAACTTCGGGAGATGGATGAGATCATCAAGCGTGCCCATACGGTTGAATCTGCTGCATTTACAATTCAGGGACCAAGAAATGTAAGTTATAAAAACAACTCTATTCCTGAGGTAAATATTCTTGCGGTCTCGGAGGATTATGAAAAAGTCCGGACGTTTGAAGTCGAAGAAGGCCGGTTTATCTCACAATCTGAATTCAGGAGCGGAGTCAATGTTGCGGTTATTGGCCGGAAGATTGCTGATGACTTGTTCCCCGGCGAAAGTCCGATCGGAAAATCTTTTGAGATATCTTCTGCGAAAGTTACGGTGGTCGGAATATTTAAAAAGGAAGGCGAAGGGATCAATTCCGGCAGCAACGACGAGATCTCCATGATTCCATTGAATTATGCCCGCACCCTTCTGAATATCCGAAGTTATAATGTTCGACCTACACTGCTGGTAAAATCAAAAACAGGTATTCCGCTTGACGAAATGCTCGATGAGCTCACCGGGATCATGCGCTCTATCAGAAAGTTAAAACCCATCGAAGAAGATAACTTTGCTCTAAATACTATGTCGATGCTGACCACCGCCTTCGATTCTCTGCTGATGACACTTAACCTGGCAGGCTTTATAATTGGTGGATTTGCCATTCTGGTGGGTGGTTTTGGCATCGCTAACATCATGTATGTAACAGTCAGGGAACGTACCAGGATCATTGGAATCCAGAAAGCTATCGGTGCACGTAACGTATTTATATTATTCGAATTTCTGTTCGAAGCCATTACCCTCTCTGTTTTGGGTGGTGCAGTGGGCCTTCTTCTGATTTTTATAGGTTCGTTAATCGCCAACTCCATGATGGAATTTAAAATTGTTCTGGGATTAAACAACATCGTCCTCGGATTAGCAATCTCTGCAGGCATAGGCATTATCGCCGGCTTTGCTCCAGCATGGCGGGCCTCACGGCTTAATCCGGTGGTGGCGATTGCGACGGTGTAGGAAGACGTGACGCGAAACACGTGACACGAAACACGAAAGAAATTGCCCTCGAAGAGTTGTCATTCCCGCGAAGGCGGGAACCCTGTCCCAAACCACGAACCAATTAGCGCGAAGCGCATAATTAGCGACCAAAGGGAGCATAATTAGCGAGCGTCAGCGAGCACAATTATCCTCAATCACGCCTAACTCCAGGAACTGCGCCACACTGAGCTGCTCCGCCCGTTGCTGACCTAATCCGGTAGCCTCGTATTCCGGCGTCCAGACCGCTGACAAAGCATTTCGCAAAGTCTTCCGGCGCTGATTAAATGCCATCTTCACTATCCGTTTAAAAGTAACCGGTGAACAGGGTAAACTAATGTCTTCTTTGCGCACAAACCGTATCACTCCGGAGTTGACTTTAGGCGGAGGATCAAAAACATCGGGAGATACACTATACAGATATTCCGAATCGTAAAAAGCACCCATCAAAACACTCAGAATGCCATAGTCGCGGTTGCCCGGACCTGAAGTCAGCCGCTGGGCAACTTCCTTCTGAAACATGCCGGTGATCTCCATAACCTGATCGCGATACTCCAGCAAGCGAAATAAAATCTGTGAAGAAATATTGTAAGGGAAGTTACCGATGACAGAGATCGGTCCTTCCGTTAATCTCTTCAAATCATACTGTAGAAAGTCTTCAGCCAGAATTTGTGGAACCAAAACCGGAAATTTTTCTTTCAAATACTCAACCGACTCATTATCAATTTCTATCACCCACAATCTTTCCCCAAATCGCTCAAGCAATCGGCCTGTAAGCACTCCCATTCCAGGACCTACCTCCAGCACCAGTCCATTATCCAATGCTCCCAGCCCGTCGGCTATCCGAAGAGCTGTCGGAATATCAGTAAGAAAATGTTGTCCGAGGAATTTTTTGGGGCGTACGCGTTTTGACATGGGAGAAGGGTATCAGGTGTCGGGTATCGGGTATCAGGTATCAGGTATCGGGTATCGGGTATTCAGTGGGAAACTTGCATCAGAGCGCCCCCTCTCCCGTGAGTGAAGCGTTAGCGCAGCGAGCGCGGGAGAGGGGGAAGGGGGTGAGGTGGATCATGGTGTATGGGGTGTCGGGTGTCGGGTGTCAGGTGTCAGGTGTCAGGTGGATTGCCTGTTAATTAGTTAATGTTATATTTACCTGAGTTAAACTTCGTCAAAAGTAAAGATTTTGAAAATCAGTCCGAGGCAATCTGCGATAATAAAGGCATTACTGGCTATAATAGCGTTAGCTTACCTGGTTTACCGGCTTGTTACGTTCGAACACTGGGACCAGGCAGGCCAACGATTCTCGGATGCTTTCACTGGCAACCGGCTCTTTTTTCTCGCTGCAGCTATTTTGCTCATTGTCCTGAATTTCTCCTCAGAGGCAATTAAATGGCAGCGACTGGTTAACCGACTGGAACCGGTAACTTACCTGAAAGCCATGGCGGGGATTTTGTCCAGTCTTACGATGGCAATCACCACGCCCAACCGCATCGGCGATATTGTAACCCGTGGATTGATACTAAAGCCCGGTCACCGATTGGCCGGCACAGGGCACACTTTCCTTTGCGTCCTGGCTCAGATGGTCGTAACCATTACGCTGGGTCTCGTTGGTGCCGCGACCTATCTCCCACGTAACGAATACCTGCTTAAGGATCATCCGGATTCCATAATGGTTACACTTGCTGTTTCCATTTCGACCGGACTGATCCTGGTGATACTTTTTTTCAGTATAGATCGCTTGTCAGGGTTCTTTCAACGATTCCGCTGGTTAAAAGTTTTCCATCCATTCCTCGTTGCTCTCCAGGGAGTATCTTTTAAGGATAAAGCTTTCCTGCTTCTTTTCTCTACGATTAAATTCCTGACCTATATCACTCAGTTCTACCTGGTGCTGAATTTCTTCGATATAAATCTGAATGCCTTTACCGGACTCTCTGCAGTTGCGCTCATACAGCTGATCCTGCATTTTGTTCCGGTACCAACGGTGGGTGACCTGGGCGTGAGAGGCTCTGTTTCCATACTGATATTGGGACCTTACACCTCTGACGTACCTGCCATTGTATTCACGACCTTTATTATCTGGATTATAAACATCATGATCCCCGCATTGATCGGATTGGTGCTTTTAAGGAAAATCCGTCTGGAGACCGTGGTTCCGGAAAAGTCCGTTTCATCCAATTAACGCTGAGGGCATGTCCGCCTATTTTACGATACCGGTTTTTACAATTATTCTCTGTTATTTCCTGCTGATCCTTTCTTTCCTGATCGGATGGCTGCGGTCCAAGATTTACCGGCCTGACGGAAAATCACCCATAACCCCTATCAGCATTATTATCCCCTGCCGGAATGAGGAGGAAAATATCAGAGAACTTTTTCAGCTCATCAATAGTCAGGATTATCCACCCCAGCTGATACAAATTATCTGGATCGACGATCATTCCACTGAAGGTACCCCTGCCCTGCTTGGCGAGCTCATTCAGCACACGAGTAACAATTACCTCATCAGTCTTCCCGATCAGATAACCGGTAAAAAAGCAGCCTTGAAAGCAGGCATGGAAATAGCTACCGGCGAGCTCATTCTTTTAACCGATGCTGACAGCCGGCATAATACGAGATGGGCACTTACACTGGCGAAATACTTCGAAGACTCCGGGACCGACCTGATCCTCGGCCCCGTAGTCATTGATCCTGCGGAAACGGGTTTTAAAAGAATTCAGAAGCTTGAATATCTCAGTCTCGTTGCCTCCTCCATTGGTGCTTCCGGAATCGGACAACCCTTTATGGCCCAGGGACCCAATATAGCCGTCAGAGCCTCTGATTATAGGCGCCTGGTTGAAAACCTTGATAACCGGTTTGCTTCCGGCGATGATGTATTTCTGTTACAGGCAATGACAGCAATACCGGGAAAAAAGATCAAATATGTACTGAATCATGATGCGATTGTTTCCGCAAAACCAGCGGTCTCATTGAGTCATTTTCTACAGCAGCGCCAACGCTGGGCTTCCAAAGCCTCCGGTTACCGGAACCTGTTCATGATCTTTACAACCGTGCTGATTTTTGCCACTAACGCAAGCATCCTGGCAGGGCTGATTGTAGCCTTGATAGGCAAAACCCCATTTACCCTCTTCTTTATACTTCTGGGAATTAAAACACTGGCTGATGTACCAGTGCTTATCGCAGCCATGAAATTCTTCCGCTGCCCGAACTTACTCTGGTGGTTATTACCGGTCCAGCTTATCTATCCTATATATATTGTATTCGCCGGGACGCCGCCGCGTCATGAGCAGGGGTGGTGTCAATCTGGCAAATGCCACTAACTCTCTCACCGACACATCCGCCCGTCACCACAAGGTATCCCGAGTGTGTGTCGACTTCTACAACGCGCTGGTTTCCGACGCCGCCATCGTGGCCAGCAACAAGGTGAGAGGCGCTCACCCATAAACCTCACGGCACGGCACCGCGCGCCGTAGCGTTTACTTATTCCGCGTCGTGAGGCAGGAGG
>CAILAQ010000262.1 GCA_903832165.1 uncultured Bacteroidota bacterium
CGGGATTTTCGGCGATTTGCCAGGAATTCCGGGCGAGTATGAGCACCCTTACCGGAGTATATATCTCAACGAATGCATTTGCTTTACCGGTAAAAACTGAACGCCTGATTCTGAATGGAGCGTTACCAACCGGCAGACCCAATACGCCTGCTGCATATCCGGCCCGTAACCTCACTGCTACACGGGGAGCCACTGCCCTGGATATTGAACCGTCGGCAAAAAGCACACAAGTGGCACCATTTGATGCAGCGGCCGAAGAAAGTATGGCGGCATATGCCCGATTATCGAATGCCGGGCCACCCTGTTCCGGGGTCAGCAATATTTTTGAAACACCAGATTTCCCCAGCTTGTCAAGTTCGGAACCGGCAGGATTTCCTGCTACGACAGCTACAACCTGATCCCCGGTCTGATTTGCCAGCGAACAGGCATAAGATGCTAATTCCAGAATAGCTTTCGGGAATTTCCCGGCTTCATGGCTGGCAACTATAAAAACTGACATAATTATCCTCCTTATAATACGTTAGCTTCGTTTCTCAACAATTCCACCAATTCTTCAGGATTAGCAGGATCAATCATCCGGCATTTCATCCGGGGAGCCGGATTCTCGAATTTCACAAAAGCAACAGGACCCGTGCATGGCATCGGTTCCAAGGCTATTAACGGCTTTGTACGGGCACCCATGATACCCCGGAGGGACGGGATGCGCGGATCTTTGGCTATGCCTTTTTGAATGGTAAGCACACAAGGCAAATGAGCAGCTAGTGTTTCCGTGCGACTGTCCATCTCGCGCTCAATCGTAATGGAATCCCTTGCTGCAGCGAAAGCGGATATCGACGAAAAGGAGGTCCAGCCCAACAGTTCTGCCAGCATTTCCCCAACAGCCGATCCATTATAATCAGCTGAATCATGACCGGTAATCACCAGGTCAAACTTCTCTTTTTTGATAACCTCCGCCAACTGACAGGCTACATCAAAAGTGCCTTCAGCGGCAACGTTAACCCGCCAGGCCGAGTCGGCCCCCACCGCAAGTGCCTTTTGAATTACCGGATCAGCTTCTTTTAACCCGACATGAACCACTGAAACCTGAGTTACCCCGCTTTCCGGCTGTTCACGGATTTCCAGTGCCCGGGTAAGGGCAAGTTCATCCCATGGATTGATGATCCACTGAATACCCGTAGTATCAAGCCCTTCCATATCGGCCCTGAACCGGATCTGTGTTGTGGTATCCGGAACCACACTCATGCAAACAATTATCTTCATAGCTTACTGGCTAAAAATATCTCTCGAAATGATTAATTTCTGAATCTCAGAAGTTCCCTCATAAATCTGTGTGAGCTTTGCTTCACGCATCAGCCGCTCCACATGGTATTCCCTTACATAACCATATCCTCCGTGAATCTGGACAGCTTCCGTGGTGACCCACATGGCGGTCTCCGCGCAATGATATTTGGCCATCGCGCTTGCAACGCCAAAAGGCTGATGGTTATCTTTCAGCCAGGCAGCATGAAAGCAAAGCAGACGGCCGCACTCAATGCGGGTATACATTTCCGCCAGCTTGAACGCCACCGACTGGTGATGGAAAATCTCGGTACCAAATGCCCTTCTCTCTTTGGAATACTTCAGAGCCCTTTCATAGGCTCCTGAGGCTATTCCCAGTGCCTGCGATGCAATTCCCAGCCTGCCTCCCTCGAGGGTCATCATGGCCATTTTGAATCCGAATCCGTCAGCACCTATGCGATTCTCCTTTGGTACCTTAACATCGGTAAACATCACCGAATGGGTGTCAGAACTGCGCATGCCCATTTTATCCTCGTGAGGTCCCAGTGTGATTCCCGGAGAATTCCGGTCGACGATCAGTGCGTTAATCCCCTTATGTTTAAGTTCAGGATGGGTCTGGGCAATCAGGATATAAACTGAAGCTGAATTACCATTGGTGATCCAGTTTTTAGTCCCGTTAACGAGATAATAATCCCCCTTATCCTCCGCGCTGGTATGCTGCGAGGTGGCATCCGATCCGGCCTCTGGTTCCGACAGCAGAAATGCGCCAATCATCTCTCCGCGTGCCAGCGGCTTTAAATATTTTTCCTTCTGCTCCTCGGTTCCAAAAGCTTCAATGCCATAGCAGACCAGTGAATTATTTACCGAAACGATGACGGAAACCGAGGCATCAACCTTGGATAATTCCTCCATGGCAAGCACATAGGCAATGGTATCCATGCCGCTGCCATCATATTTAGGATCCACCATCATGCCCATAAAGCCCAGGTCGGCCAGGGCTTTCACATGTTTTGCCGGGTATATACTGTTGGCATCGCGCTCTAGCACATCCAGTATCAGCTCCCGGTTGGCATAATCGCGGGCGGCCTGCTGAATCATTTTTTGTTCCTCTGATAGTTCAAAATTCATGGCAATTTTTTTTAGGTGTCGGGTGTCGGGTATCGGGTGTCGGGTATTAAGTACTATATAAACCTCGGAGCGCCCCCTCTCCCGTGAGTGAAGCGATAGCGCAACGAGCGCGGGAGAGGGGGAAGGGGGTGAGGTGGATCATAGGTTTCGGGAGAGGGGGAAGGGGGTGAGGTGGATCA
>CAILAQ010000263.1 GCA_903832165.1 uncultured Bacteroidota bacterium
ATCAGATTTTGTATAGCCGGCTTTGTAAGCGATAGCCTTCAGTGTTTGGCCAGTGTTCACCTGGACAGGAGCGGAATAGATAATTCCGGTTGATTCGGTTGGCTCAGATCCGTTGGTTGAGTAACGAACAACAGTTCCGGCAGTAGCTCCGCTGATGGTGATTACCTGAGGGCGGTCGATATTACCAGCCGGTGGGTTAAACGATGGGGTGGCGCATTTCAGGACATAGGATGATGTGGTTACTTCACTGTCGAGAAGACCATCTTTGTAGGCAATTGCTTTAAAATCGGCGCTTGCAGATAATACGATCGCTACAGTATAAAGAGTACCTGTTGATGCGGTTGGCAGTGTTCCGTTGGTTGTGTAACGGATGCTTGCGCCTTCGGTTGCAGAAGCGATGGTCAGGGACTGGTCGCTGTTATAAGTTCCGGCTGCAGGAGTGAAAATTGGCGAGGCAACGGTTAACAACTGAATATTAAAGGTTCCTGATAAGATAATGCTGTTTGTCAATCCGGCCTTGATGGCAACTGCTTTAATAGTGGCAGTCGAGGCAAGGTTGATCGGAGTTGAGTAAACTGATGATGCAGCAGTAGGAGTAGATCCATCGGTTGTATAATAGATAGTTGCTCCGCTGGTTGAAGTGCTGATGGTGATATTCTGGATTGTTGTGAAAGAACCAGGTATCGGGCTGAAAGCAGGAGTTGCAACGCGGATAGCGTATACAGCTGAGCTGACATTACTGTCGAGCATGCCTGATTTGTAGGCGATAGCTTTAAGAGTTGCATTTGAGCTAACTGTTACTGCGCTGGAATAAATTGTTCCAAAAGAAGAAGTTGGGGTTGAACCGTCAGTGGTATAGCGAATAGTTGAACCGCTTGTGGTTGAGCTGATTGATACAGACTGTTCACCAATATAAGTACCAGCGACTGGTGAAAAAGCAGGAGCGTCAACAGTTACCAGATTGATGGTGAAAGTTGCAGAAGCGACATCGCTGTCGGTCATGCCTGATTTGTAAGCAAAAGCTTTTACTGTTAAAGTTGAACCTACTTCGAAAGCACTGCCGTAAACATTTCCGTTAGAAGAGGTAGGAACGCTGCCATCGGTAGTGTACCGTATGGTGGCACCGCTGGTGGCAGTAGATAAGGATACACTCTGTGCGGTGGAATAAGTTCCGGTGCTCGGAGTGATCGATGGAGTGACAACTTTAATCGCGTAGGCAGCTGAGCTGACATTACTGTCGAGCATGCCTGATTTGTATGCGATAGCTTTAAGAGTTGCATTTGCACTTACTGTTACTGCGCTTGAATAAACTGTTCCTGAATTGGAAGTCGGAGCAGTTCCGTCGGTCGTGTAACGTATTGAAGCACCGCTTGTGGATGAGCTGATCGATACAGACTGTGATGTTGTATAAGTTCCGGCTACCGGAGTGAATGCAGGATCTGCAACAGTAAGGAGGTTGATCGTATAAGTTGCTGAAGATACGCTACTGTCAGTCATGCCTGATTTATAAGCTATAGCTTTTATCGTGGTTGTTGAAGCGACTGATATGGCAGAGCTGTAAACAGTTCCGGTTGATGAAGTTGGTGTGCTGCCGTCAGTGGTGTAACGAAAGGATGCCCCTCCGGTTGCGGAAGCCAGGGTAACTGATTGAACGGTATTATAAGTACCGGCTAAAGGGCTGAAGGTTGGTGGATCAACAGTCAGCTGAATGGTAAAAGTTGCTGAAACGACATCGCTGTTAGCATTTCCGGTTTTATAGGCGATTGCCTTAATGGTAGTTGTAGAAGATACTGTTATAACACTGGAGTAAACGGTTCCTGAAGTTGAGGTTGGGGTAGTTCCGTCGGTAGTATAGCGTATGGATGCAAAAGTAGTTGCTGAGGTAATTGCAACGGTCCTGGCGATAGCATAAGTTCCGGCTACCGGAGTAAAAGAGGGGGCACCAGCTTTAATCACATAAGCAACAGATGATACGTTACTGTCAGCCATACCGGTTTTGTAAGCGATAGCTTTCAGAGTGGCATTGGCCGATATGATAATCTCTCCGCTGTAAACTGTTCCTGCTGAGGAGGTTGGCGTGGTTCCATCGGTAGTATATCGGAAAGAGGCTCCTGAAGTAGTTGAGCTGAGTGTTACAGATTGATCTGTCGCGTAAGTTCCGGCAGAGACGCTGAATGTTGGGGCAGCCGACTGAATATTATAGGTTGCGCTGGACACTGTACTGGGCATAATACCTGTTTTAAAGGCTATTGCTTTAATGGTAGTATTTGCAGACACTGAGATGGCTCCGGAATAAAGTGTTCCTGCGGTTTCAGAAGGAGTAGTTCCATCTGTAGTGTAATTAATAGATGCACCTGATGTGGAGGTCGAAAGTGACACTGACTGTGAAGTAGCGTAAGTTCCGGCGGCGACACCAAAAGTCGGGGCACCTGCGTAGGTCAGGTTAATAACATACTGAGCTGAGCCAACATTGCTGTCGGAGTAACCGGTAGCATAAGCAATTGCTTTCAATGTTTTCGAAGAGCTCACTGCTACGGGCCCGGAATATAAAGTACCGTAAGTTTTTGTAGGGTTCGAACCATCGATTGTATAACGTATAGCAGCACCGGCAACCAAGACCGAAATACTCACATTTTGAGTAGCCTGATAGGTTCCTGCCACAGGACTGAATACCGGGGTATCAACCTTTACTGCGAAAGCAGCAGATGAGAACAGCAGCACTGCGATCATCAGGATAAACGATTTAATCGTACTTGTCATTGTTTGTTTCATGATTCGGGATTTCAATTGAAGTTGTAGGAAATCGATTTCGATGCCAGCTGAACGTTTACGGACTGGCCGAAGAAACGCAGTGAAACATCTTTAACATAGGAAGGAAGTGTCAGGTGAACAACGTAGGGTACATTAGCCATCATCAGGCCTTTTTTGTAAACCACGGTTCCATCAGCTGATAGAATCTGAACAACGTGGGTTGAAGTCCCTTTAAGTGTAAAGTCATAATCGGCGGTAGTTTTCCAATCGAATGCAGGGGTAATTTTAAGATCATCCATGGTTTGGGGATTGACAGTTGGAAGAACTTCCTTTTGGCATGAACTCATGGCGGCGAGTGCGACCAAAACTACTAGAAGAATTTTTATTGATTTCATTGACGTTATTATTTACACCAAACAATCAAAGGGCGTGCCAAAACTTTCATTCTTTTGATTTTCAGCATTTTGATAAAATACGCCCATTCTCATTTTTGCTGTTTTTGAAATATTTTACGTTTTTTGGAATTGAATATCTGTTTTTGGAAGCCTTTCCTTTTTTTGGAAGCCTGTTGATAACTCTAATTCTACCAAAGGTACGGCACAAATCGGCGGAAACCAATTTTAATTTGGAGGTCCCCGTTTCCGGCTCCGCCTGCACGGGGACGACAGAGGATGAAGGAAGTAAGAATGCCGAGATTCGAAGACCAATTCTGAATGCTGAAGTGGGAGATTCAAGTGTACCCGATGTACACTTTCTTCTTAAACTTAATTCCTGTAACTAATTTCTGCCTTCTGCCTAATGACTTCAGTCAGGGAGCGAGCCGGACGATGCTCCAATTTCCGCACACTTGTGCGAAAATGACCCGGTCGTGGAGCCGGTCTTCCCCACCCTGCCAGAACTCAAAATACTCAGGAATAACCCTATAACCGCCCCAATTCTCCGGCCTCTTAATACTCAATTCTTGTAAACCCCGGTTAAAACCGGGGCCTATTGATAGTTCTCCAATTCGCTCAACCAGCCATTGTCGTGAAGGTATTTCCTGGCTCTGCGGAGATATAGCGGCACTAATTCGGCTCTCTACAGGCCGTGAATCGAAATAAATATCCGATTCCATTTTTGAGACTCTCTCTGTAACGCCCTCAATCCGGACCTGACGCTCTAAATCGGGCCAGAAGAAGAGGATAGAAGCGTAAGGGTTAGAAGCTAATTGAAGGCCTTTACGGCTATCGTAGTTGGTGAAAAAAGTTATTCCCTGTTCATCGAGCCCTTTCATCAGCACTACCCGGGAGGATGGCCGCAGATCTGTTCCAGTAGTTGACAATATCATGGCCGTGGGCTCAGGGCATTCTGCCTCCATAGCCTCTTTAATCCATAATTCCAGCTGCTTCAGCGGATCCGTGTTAACCTGCTCTTCCGACAATGTGCCGCGGGAATACTGCTGCCGGATCGAATGAAAAGGGTTTTGCATGAGGTAATAACAATCCGGGGGCGTTATTGTTGTTATAACCAGACCGCAAGGACTGACAAATTACCTACCTGGGCTTCCCTTTAACAATAAAGAAACTGTCCAGTAGAGTAGAGCGGGAAGGGTAAATTCCCTTCCCTACCCCCTCATCAATCCGTACGTGCGGTTTTCCCGCATACGGCTTTCCTACAAATTTCGTCATTGGCATTCACAATTGAGCAATACGGATAACATATTTTGAAGGGTCAATCAATCCATATTTGGTTGACAAAACCTCAAAGGCCTTATGTCCATAAAGCCTGCTTTTCCGTTGGCTCTTGCGCGCATAGTACCGATTGAGCCTATCATAAAGGTAAAACCGAAGTCGTCTTTTGCTCACCGCAGGATAGCTAACTCCCTTTATATCAAAGTAGTTTAACCAACCCCGCTGGATTGTATTTAATCCCTGAGCAACGTCCTTAGCGTTGAGGTGTCCGTGCGTCTGAAGGAAGTCCTTCACTTTATCCCTGATCTTTTGTTCCGACTTCTTACTCGGCATAATGTTCCAATATTTAGTACTTCTGCCCTTAATATCTCTGTCGTAACGAACGGTAAACCCGAGAAAGTTAAAGCTATCTTTCCTTGCATCGATCTGCCGGGTTTTCGATTCATTGATCGTTAACCCCATTCGATCTAACAGGTTTTTTAGCCTTCCGGTTATTTCTGCCGGTAAAGATCCCCCCATTAACACGAAGTCATCCGCATACCGGACTATTCGAACTCCATATTTACCAAACAAACTTCTTGAGTTATTTACGATCCTGTCAATCAGGTGGAAGTAAACATTGGCGAGCAGGGGTGATATCACTCCACCCTGTGGTGTTCCATTGGCGTTCTTCTTACCACTCGTGTATTTACCGTTTTCACACACCGGAACTTTCAACCATTTGTTGATCAGCTTTAGTATCCGTGGGTCGGCATCATATACCGCTGTCTTGCCTTCTTTTAGGTTCTCCTGGATCGCTGTCATCGCATCTTTCGAGCTGCGTCCGGGACGAAAACCATAAGAACTCTCTTCGAAGTCTGCTTCATAGATCGGCTCCAGTATCATTTTACATACCGTCTGCGCTATGCGGTCCCGAACGTGGGCATACCCAGCGGGCGTTCACCTCCGTTTGCTTTTGGGATCATGACCCGATTGACTGCTTGTGGCTCATAGGTTTGCCCGCACGGTTTTCCATGCTTCTCGTAGCATGTACGGTATGAACATCTTATCATACAGCACGTAAAACTTATAGCTGCGCTCTTGTTTGGCCTTCTGATATAGTTTCTCTTGCAATGTTTCTACCCTTTCTGCATCCGGTATTTCGCTGCGCCGTCTCTTAAACAGCTCACCTTGTACTCCTGCTCCAACCTTTTCCTGATTCATGACTATCAATTCGGTCTGGTTTTCATTCTTTGAAACTCTATTTATAGTAATGCCCCTTCGCTCTTTCCGCTTTTACCTTTCCGGATGTCTTCACTACTACGGGCATATCCGACTCCCTCAGCAGCAGGCGGACTTCTCCTGCCCTGTTAGGGTCTCCCACGTTCATGCGCTACCTTCGTACTGCACGCAACATCATCTTACTCCGGGTATCTGATGGTTTGCACGTTGCCGTTGCTTCAACCATCATTTCAGGTTTCATCAACTCTGGAAGACTGACCGATACCATAGTGTAACGAAGCCTGACTGATGCAGCTTACACTACCGTTTTGCCCGAGCTTCACAAAGCTCGTTTCCTAACAGTGTGTCGGGCTAACTTCAACCAGAACGGCAAATTGGGTCGCGAGGTTCTTTCATCCTCATAGGTATTTATTTATATTTACGCACGCCTCGTGGCGCACCAGATGGCACAGATTACACAGATGGCTCTGAGTTTATCTGTGACATCTGTGTCATCTGTGGATAGTTTTTATAAAAAAGGCCGCCTTTTCAAAGACGGCCTCTGAAACAAACAATAAACAAACTAATTGATAATCGACATAGTTTTTGAAGCTGCACGGCCCTTGTAAATCATTCTTATAATATACATGCCCTTCTGTGCGTTCAGCGATTCCCAAACAACCTGGTTTGTGCCCTGGTTGAATTCAGTCTGAGATATCTGTCCAACTTCATGTCCAACCATATCATAAACTTTCACAATGGCTTTTCCGGCCTCAGGCAGTTCGAATGTAATGGTTGTCCGAT
>CAILAQ010000264.1 GCA_903832165.1 uncultured Bacteroidota bacterium
GTATGGACATGACCATCCTCGATCTCAACGGGACCGATGCAGTTGAGGGCGATGAGGTCATTGTTTTCGGACCGGATAATCCGGTTGCCCGGATCGCAGAAATTTTGCAGACTATTCCCTACGAAGTTCTCACCTCGATCTCACCCAGGGTAAAAAGAATTTATCAGTTTGATTAACCCTAACCGATTTCGCTGATATGCTCCAGCTTCAGCCGGTTCTGGATGCTCACCCGGCGTCCTTCTGTGGAAATTATCTCCTCTTCACAAAACTGTGTTAAGGTGCGGATGGCATTCGAAGCTGTCATATTGGATAAACTGGCAAGATCATCCCTCGACAGGTAGGCTTTGATTGTCTTGCCGTCTTCTTCAAATCCGTAAGTGTTCACCAGGAAAAGCAATGATTCCGCCAAACGGCCCCTAATATGTTTCTGCGTCAGGTTTACCGTTCTTGAATGAGAAACCCCCAATTCACCAGCCAGTGTTTTCAAAATCTTCATCATGATCTCGGGTCGCTTCCTGACCATCAATAATACTTCGTCACGGGAAAACATACATACTACAGAATCTTCCAGAGCCATAGCTGATGCCCGGTAATTCTCGTCAGCAAAAAATGCCCGGTAGCCGATGAATCCAACCGGCTTTGAAAGCCTGATTATTTGTTCGCGACCGGCAATTCCTTCCTTGAAAATTTTAACCTTTCCATTGGCCAGACATAGGACCCCATTGGGCTTATCGCCCTCACGGTAAATGATTTCTCCTTTATGAAAGAAGCGCGAAGAATGTGATCGCGCCAATGAATCCTTCTCGTCCTGTGGTAAATCCTTAAAGATGGATCCGGGAGCTTCCAGACAGGTTTGACAAGCTTGAATAATTTCGACCATGAGCACTTGGGTTTGAAGCAAAAGTAAGTCAGCCGGACTTGTCCCTCAGACATTTTAAGTTAAAAAATGTTAATCCGCCAGAAACGCAGTATTTAGGAGGAAATCTTCTATATTTGCTAACAGTCATCAATTAATCTATTATTTAATCATGAGAAAATTTACACTCGCATTTTTACTAATGTTCTCAGTGGCTCTGACTTACGGTCAGGTGCTCAGAACAGCACAGGATGCCCCGGTAAAGCAACAGGCCATGAACGACCTGAATGCCGGTCAAACCGCACTGAAAGGTGGCGGCGACCTGATCTGGGGAACCACATTTAACTGGGTAAACCCAGCCGATCCAAGAGGATGGACACTGCCTGATGGTTGGGTCGTAAAAGACAATTCCGACATGGGTAACCTCTGGCAATGGAGAAACGATACCATCAAGGGAAATTACACTACCGTAACTGCCCCTTCCTGGTTTACTACAGCTAAAGATGGTTTTATCTGTTTGCCTATTGATGAGTATAACAGCCGCGACGGTATCGTTATACCTACCAATGCAGACGCATATATCATGACTCCGCCGATCAATTGCACCAACGTTCCTTCCGTAGTTGTTCGGTTCAACCAGTACTTCAGGTATTGCTGCTCCAACTACTTCCTTGAAATGCAAGTCACTAACGATGGTGGAACTCACTGGGCTACCTACGATGCCAAATACGCAGTCGCCGGTAACACTTTTACCCCTGCGAAATTCCGCAGTGTTGAAATCAATATTTCCGACGTTGCCGCTGGTCTGCCGAATGTTCAGATCCGCTTTTATATGCACGGACCACAACGCTATTTCTGGATGATCGATGATCTTCGACTGACCGAAGCTTATCAGAATGACCTCGTACTTGAAGACTACTGGCTCGACTTTGATGGTGGCGCAGATGCTTCTGTTGGTCACATCAATTACTGGCCATTAAGCCAGATGGGCATGGCCGGATCTACTTCAGGGTTTGTTGGTCAGCAATACTTCCGTGGGGCTTTCATGAACAATGGAATGGCTGATTCCGAAGAAGCAAAATTAAGCCTCAAAATCCTGAAAAACGGAACTGAAACCCACACTGACCTCTCCACAGGTACCACAATCTGGTCTCTTGAGCGTGATACCCAGAACATTGAAGCCCCTTGGCTCGCAACTGACTTTGGCGATTACAAAGTTAACTACACCGGCGTTACTGCTAACACCGAAGAAGTTCCGGTAAACAATTCAGGATCATGGAACTTTACCGTTAACGATACTCTCGGTCACCGTGCCGACTTTTCTGCTGAATCATCCTCGAACACCGGCGGATGGGTCGGCGGAGCCAATGCAGGCGATATGGTAGGCGTACAGTACGATCTTTATGCAGCAGCAGAACTCAACTCAATAACCGCTTATATCGCCGGATACACCGCTTCACAGGCACCGCAATTCCAGTATGTCGTTATGAAAGACGTTGACGGCGCCTGGGAAGAGTGGACCACTTCCGACGTAATGGACATGGATTCTGTTTACCGGTACGCCTGGGTTACCCTTCCAATTACCAAAGACGGTGAAACTGAATTCCTGCAGCCTGGCACATATCGTGTCTGCGTAAGAATGTGGGGAACTGATCCAGCAGATCCGACTAACGGATCAAACGGATTATCCGTAGGCTGGGACATGACAACCAAACCTTCATATACACTTATGTATCTGGCAGTTGGAGGAAACTGGTATTCCACCGGAAAACTGAACATGATCGGTTTCAACATCAGTGGAACAGGCGCACCTACACAAGCTCCTGCAACATTCAATGTTAACATGAAAGCACATATTTCGTCAGGCGAATTCAAACCGGCAACCGACTTTGTAGATGTAGCAGGCTCTTTCAACAATTGGAGCGGCTCAGCTCACCTGACCGACGAAGATGGTGATGGAATTTATACCATTACGATTGCAGGCATGCCTGTTTCAAAGGTTATTGAATACAAATACCGCATCAACGGCAACTGGAATACCTCCGAATATCCAAATGGCGGCCCGAACAGGACCTATACCGTTCGTTACTGGAACGTTCTTAACGACACCTATAACGGTGGAGTTGCAGCCGGTGTTGACGTTAATAATCTTACTGCTTCCTTTAATGTGTATCCCAACCCTACCCAGGGTGCATTCACTGTGGAAGTTGCGAACAGCATTGCTTCTGATCTCATAATCACCCTGACCAATATCCAGGGCCAGATAGTTTATCAGAACAAGGTTACCGGTGTTACAACACATACCGAAACCATTGATAATAAATTAGCTAAAGGCTTATACTTCCTTTCAGTAAATAACGGAAACGAAGTTAAAGTTCAGAAAGTTGTGGTTCAGTAAATCTGTTTAACCTAGATCTTTCCTTATATTCAGTGAATTAAGCCCCGGATTGCTCCGGGGCTTTTTTTATAATGCAGATTTGATCCAAACCAGGCAATTGAATTGAACCTCACTGGCAGTTTAACCTGGATATTCCTCAGTGTGCCCAATTATGAGTGGCCACTAGTTTCAGCTAGTGGTCGGAATGGAATGATGATGAACTATTTAAGGCAATTGTGCCCTTACTTTTGATATCCGATATCAGAATATTGTCAGAGATTCGGCTAAAGCCCGAAATTGTCTATAAATCAAATTTATCCCATGGGTTGAAACCCTTGTCGATTGCTAAACTCCCAATACCTTTCAACTTATGCCCTGAGCCTTGAGTCATGCGCCGTGAGCCCTGAGCCTAGCTCTCTGAGCCCTCAGACCTTCGTTACGGGCTTATTCCGCAATCGCTCCGGGAAAGGTGTAGCTTGTGAAGTATTCCGGTCAGATTGCCCACAAAGAGGCGGGTGAGCTCTGGCTAATCTACCAATCGAGGGATTTTGTGAGTAAACCAAGAACACGGATTCATTTTTTATAGGAATCATTCTGTTGAAAGCTGATATCAGCTATTTTTTACATCGATTTTAAGAAGACTGGACTAATGAGACGATAAAACACCCACCCTCTATGAATAAGTGTCAAAATCGGCTTACTAAGCCCATTTAACACCCGATTAGGAATCAAAGTAATCCACAATTCACTTCAGGTGGCAATAAAGCACAAGAAAAGCCCCGGGTTTCCCCGGGGCTCCAATCTGACAGCTTTCGTGAAGCTGTCAGATTTATTCTTTATACTTAGTACTTCCTACTTATTGTACTACTACTTTTTCAACTTTAACACCTTTACCATCATTTACTTTCAGGTAATAAACACCTTTTGCGAATGAGGAAGCGTCAATGTCTTCATTGTAGCTGTATGTAGCTTTTACTTCGTTGCGATAAACAACCTGACCGGAAATATTAACCAGTTCAATTGTCATATCAGCAGCTTCAGGATTACTGATGCTTACAGTAAACTTACCGTTTGTCGGGTTAGGATAAACGCTCAGTGAACTCATCAGGTCGCTGTTATCAACTGCTGAACCACTTTCCCAGCTCATCTGGAGTAAATAATCAACTGTCTGTGGCGGAGCCCAGGTTGAGATGATTACAAAGTAGGTACCGGCAACGATTTTCTTGCGGAACTGACCACCATTAGGTCCACCTACGAATGCCTTGCAATGATCTTTGGTAAGTTCAGCTTTCGGGCATACGTCAAGTACGTGGATCGAACCATAAGCGCCAAGGATATTACCAATCAGGTAACCATCAGCAACGGTAACAGTGTAAACTTTATCGTTACCATCCATGTAGTTCGAGTAAGGTGAGCAAGGTGATGAATTATAATCATCAGCGAAACCAACAGTGGTTCCAAAATGATTAACAACCGGCAAGGTCAGAGGAATTGCATTTTCGCAAACATCACCATCCAGCGGATAGGTAACATTGATATTGAAATAGAATCCTTCATAAGCATGCAGTGAAGTCGGGAAAGCCAATGGCCAGAAAATGTAGATCGATTCACCACCGTTAACAGCGGTAACAATGCTTGAAGAAGCACGGTTGTATGAGCAAGCTGCTTCCATATCATCGTGTGATCCGATCAATGTTCCTGCACAATCAGCATAAACATAAAGCATAGTATCCCATGAATATTCACCTGCAACAGCAATTGCCTGATGAACGTCGCAACTGGTTACCTGAACCAGAGAGAATTTATCAGCAGTGTACTTGAACCAGGTATTCTGACTTGGAGCCCAGTTACGTCCTTTAGCGGCAACAGCAGCTGTGTAGCAGCTCAAGCCTTCACCGGACAATGGAATCTCAATGGTCTGATCACTGTAAAGACCGTAAGTAACAACGATTTTACCAGTTTTAACACCAATGTCAGTCGGTTTGAAGTTCACGGTGAAATTCAGTGCAGCACCTGATGCTCCAACAGTGTAAGCCCAGCCAGTGGCTGCAGTTACTTCAGTTGGGTAAGTGTTTGCATCAACTAAAGAGAAGGCGGCTGAACCAACGAGTTCAACTTTCTTAACTTTCAGTATCGATACACCGGTATTTTTAACCGCGAAAGCCAAAGTTCCGGTAGCATTTACCTGAACACCACCAAAGTCACCAGGACTTGGAGCAGCAGAAATCAAAGGAGTTGTAATCAACTGAGAAACGCAAACATCATCAATAAAC
>CAILAQ010000265.1 GCA_903832165.1 uncultured Bacteroidota bacterium
GAACTTACCCCCGACTGGGAAAAATACTGGAAGTCCGAAGAGAGCCGCATGGTCCATTTCATAGGCAAGGATAATATCGTTTTTCATTGTATTATTTTTCCCGCCATGCTAAAAGCGCATGGTGAATATATCCTGCCTGATAATGTTCCGGCCAATGAGTTCCTGAATCTCGAGGGTGAAAAAATCTCAACTTCACGAAATTGGGCAGTCTGGCTCCATGAATATCTTGAGGAATTTCCCGGCAAGCAGGATGTTTTGCGCTATGTCCTCACCGCCAACGCTCCTGAAGCAAAGGATAATGATTTCACCTGGAAAGATTTTCAGACACGTAACAATAATGAGCTGGTTGCGGTTTTGGGAAATTTCGTTAACCGTACCCTGGTGCTGACCCAGAAATATTTCGAGGGAAAATGCCCGGATCTTAACGAACTGACCGACTATGATAAAACGACCCTGAGCGACATCACGGCAATCAAATCGAGAGTTGAACAGAGCCTCATATCATTCCGCATCAGGGAAGCCCTGAATGAAGCAATGAGCCTGGCCCGCCTTGGCAACAAATACCTTGCAGAAACCGAACCCTGGAAACTTTTCCCTTCCGATCCGGCCCGGGTTGCCACAATACTTCACGTAAGCCTGCAGATCACCGCCAATCTTACGATTCTTCTCGATTCGTTCCTTCCGTTTACCATGAAGCAGCTGCGCGGATTCCTGAATATCACTGAAATGCCATGGTCGGCCATCGGCTCAACAAACCTTATCCCTGCCGGACAACAACTGGAGAAACCAGAATTATTATTTGAGAAAATAGAAGATTTTCAGGTAGAATTTCAGGTAAAAAAACTACTCGATACTAAAAAAATGAATGAGGCAAAAGCAGCAGGATTGGCTCCCGCGAAGACAACTATATCCTATGACGATTTTACCGCCATGGACATCCGGATTGCTACAATCCTTGAAGCAGAAAAGGTCCCTAAAACCCAGAAGCTGATGAAGTTAAAAATAGATACCGGACTAGATGTAAGGACGGTGGTTTCAGGTATAGCTGAGCATTTTGAGCCTCAGGAAATCATTGGAAAACAGATAACTTTATTAGCCAATCTTGAGCCACGCATGATCAAGGGAATTGAATCAAAAGGAATGATCCTTCTGGCTGAAGATATTCTTGGAAGATTGATTTTTGTTACCCCCGAACAGGCAATCCAGAACGGCGCCGTGGTGAAATAGTAGTTCTCAGTCAACAGTTCTCAGTTCTCAGTTCTCAGTCCGCAGTTGGCAGTTGGCAAAATTCGTGGTTCGTGACGAGGTTCCCGCCTCCGCGGGAATGACAACTCTCCGAGGTTGATTATTGTCGATCCTTTTTATGTCTTCTGGTCTTCTTCTTCGTCTGCCGATCTTCTTCTTCGATCTTTGTGGGGTTCCGTGTCACGCGTTCCGCGTCACGTGTTTCGTCCTACAGTGCAACCCAGAGCTGCATGCCGGGCTCAGCTTTTCTCAAACGGGCTATGCCTTCGATAGCCTCTTTCTTCGTTGCGAAGATCTGCATCCTGACTTTAAACATCTGGCCGTTTTTCGTGGGCACGATATCTGCCGGATAGCCTTTATCAATCAATTGTTTCTGCAGTCGGTCGGCATTTTCACGGATTTTGAAACATCCTGCAATCACCGGATATTTTCCAATTACCCTGTCACTTGTCACCTTGTCACCTGTCGCAATCTTAGTCTTAACCTCAGCTACCACCGGCTTTATTATGTCACCCGTCACCTTGTCACTTGTCACAATTTCTTTTGTCGCTGAATCGGATGCAACTGCTTCTGCGATCGGAAACTCGATCACTTTAGCTGTATCCCTTTTCTGAGTTTCAGGATAATTCAGCCTGTACAGAGAGGGTTCCGGAATCATGGAGGCACGCGAAGTGGTAAGGGTATCAGTAACCCTTGAATTATAGGGCAGAAGTGAAAATGCAATCAGAAGTGGCATGGCGATAGCAATGCGTCGAAGATTACTGTGGCTTTTCGGTCTTTTAATTTCATTGATAGAAAACTCAATGGTCCGGGATATTTCATCCTGACCGAAAATCAGAGGCTTGCTGACAATCGCACTGCCATCACGGGGGATTTCGTTGAAATGAAAAGAGGAAAGGCCGTACGATTCAAGAAAAAGGTTGGTGCCTGCATCTGCCTGAAAACGAACTTTTCGACTGTTATCAAGAGAAAAATGCCCGACACCGTCGATAAAAACCGGATTACCTGACTTCAGCTGGTTCCGGCAATCATTAACAAACCGGTCGACCTTCTGGCGGGCTTCTTCCGTGGTAATGCACTCCTGCCTTTCAATAAAACTTACCAGGATGCCATCGTTTTGTAACAGCTCGCCGTTGAATACAATTTCTTTGGCCGGTGGAATGAAAGTTCCGGTGGCCTTATCAATAACTGCGGCACGGTATTGCGAAACAAAACCGCCCAATCCCGGAATGATTACGCAATCTTCCAGGAACAATAATTTTCGGATGGCTTGAATGACTTCCATAGTAATTAACAAAGATACTAACAATTCACTATCGTTCCATATATCGGAATACAAAAAAAATAGTGAAAATGGTTACTTTAGCTGAATGAGGAAAATTGAAATGGTGGATATCCGGTCTCAATATCTTCGTTTACAGCCGGATATCGATAATGGAATTGCCGGGGTACTGGAAACTGCAGCTTTTATAAAAGGCCCGGCGGTAAAAAAATTTCGCGAGGATCTGGCTGATTATCTTGGTGTTCCTTATGTTATTCCTTGCGCAAATGGCACCGATGCGCTTCAGGTTGCTCTCATGGCCCTGAATCTGAACCCTGGCGATGAGGTGATCACCACGAATTTCACCTTTATTTCCACTGTCGAGGTACTGGTATTGCTTCGCCTGAAACCGGTACTGGTGGATGTTGACCCGCTGACTTTCAATATTGATCCTGATAAAATCCGTGAAGCGGTCACTCCCCGAACAAAGGCAATAATCCCGGTTCATCTGTTTGGCCAGCCTGCAGATTTGAAATCCATCAGCGAAATAGCCATTGAGCATGGACTGGCAATCATTGAAGATAATGCCCAGTCATTGGGAGCGAAATGCAATGATCTTGACGGGGTGCGCAAAATGGCCGGAACCATAGGAAATATCGGGACTACCTCGTTCTTTCCAACCAAACCGCTTGCCTGCTATGGTGACGGTGGCGCTCTGATTACAAGGGACTCAAAACTTGCGGAAACCATGGATATGATCATAAACCATGGCGCCAAAGTAAAATATCATCATGAAATCATCGGTGTTAATTCCCGGCTCGACAGCATCCAGGCTGCCATCCTGAGCGTAAATCTGAAAAATCTGGATGATTTCATTGCCCGCCGCCGGAGGGTTGCTGCCATTTACGATGAGCGATTAGGCTCTGTTCCAGGGATTAGCACACCCTTTGCCGCCGAAAAGAATACTCATATTTACCATCAATATACGGTCCAGCTTGACCCCTCAATACGGGATTCCGTACAGAAGCAATTGAAAGAGAAGGAAATACCATCATTAATTTACTACCCGGTACCACTCAGCCTGCAAAAAGCATTTAACTTTGCAGGATATCGCGAGGGAGATTTCCCGGTGACCGAAAATCTTTGCAAATCGGTATTATCCCTCCCGATACATACAGAGATGGACCCTGAGCAGATGGATTATATCTGCACAAATCTTCTGAATATTATTGAACATGAGTGATATAGACTATTCTGCCCACGAATCGGCGATTATCGATCCCGGCTGCATCATCGGCAGGGGAACGAAGATCTGGCATTTTACTCACATCATGCCAGGTAGCCGTATCGGCAATAACTGCAATATCGGGCAAAACGTGGTGATCTCCCCGGATGTGATTTTAGGGGATAATGTCAAAGTCCAGAATAATGTATCGATCTATACCGGAGTGATTTGCGAGGACGATGTGTTTCTCGGACCCTCCATGGTTTTCACCAATGTCTCCAATCCGCGAAGCTCAGTCAACCGGCGGGGCCAATATGAAACAACGCTGGTGAAAAAAGGGGCAACAATCGGGGCCAATTCTACAATCATATGCGGAATTACACTCGGGGAATTTTGCTTTATCGGCGCCGGGGCTGTGGTCACCAAAAATGTTCAGCCTTATGCGTTGGTCATGGGAAATCCGGCACGCCAGTCGGGTTGGATGAGTGAATCCGGTCATAAGCTGCTCTTCGACAAAAACGGAATCGCTATCTGCAGGGAGAGCAAAGAAAAATATTCATTAACTTCAGGTACAGTTAAAAAAATTATCAAATGAAGGAGTTAATTCTCGTGACCGGCGGTACCGGTTATATCGGCTCACATACCGCCGTCGAACTTATAAATGAAGGTTATGAAGTTGTTATTGTGGATAATCTGTCAAATTCCACAGCAGATTCCCTTGACGGGATAGAAAAAATTACCGGCGTGCGGCCAGCATTTGAACAATTCGACCTTTGCGACAAATGGCGTCTGGATGATTTCTTCAAAAAGTATCCACACCTGAAAGCAATCATTCATTTTGCCGCTTTTAAGGCGGTTGGTGAATCTGTTGATTTTCCGCTGAAATATTACAGGAACAATTTGGTTTCTCTGGTAAACCTGCTGGAGTGCATGCATTCATCCAAGGTTCCTTCAATTGTATTTTCATCAAGTTGCACCGTTTACGGTCAGCCAAAAGACCTGCCGGTTACCGAAGATGCACCGATCCAGACTGCTGAATCTCCCTATGGAAACACAAAACAGATCTGTGAAGAGATATTGCACGACAGCGTTCATTCAATGCCTGAGCTTAAAGTAATAGCCCTGAGATATTTCAATCCTATCGGAGCTCATCCCACTGCGCTGATTGGCGAACTGCCGAACGGCGTGCCTAACAACCTCGTGCCTTTTGTCACCCAGACTGCTGCAGGCCTGCGCTCTGAACTGAGGGTTTTCGGAGATGATTACCCCACCCCCGATGGATCAGCTATCCGGGATTATATCAATGTTACCGACCTGGCCAAGGCTCATGTCACAGCCATTGGCCGCCTTCTGAGTAATACCAGGGAATCGGGCTTCGAGTTTTTTAATATCGGAACCGGTCGCGGATCATCGGTTCTTGAATTAATAAAAACTTTTGAAAAAGTGACCGGCGTACCGGTAAATTATAAAATTGTCGGACGCCGCTCAGGCGACATCATTGCCGTGTGGGCCGATACTACAAAAGCCAATCAGGTGCTCGGTTGGACAGCGGAAACCTCCCTCGAGGACACGCTGCTATCGGCATGGAACTGGGAGAAAAAATTGAGGGGAATTAAATAATACAAAAAACCTATGAAGAGTACAATTCTAATAACCGGAGGCGCCGGTTTTATCGGATCTCATGTTGTCCGGCTTTTTGTCAACAAATATCCTGAATATCAAATCATTAATCTCGATGCCCTGACCTACGCAGGCAACCTCGAAAATCTTACCGATCTCGACCAGTCGCCCAATTACACCTTTATTAAGGCTGACATCCGGGATGCTGAAACTATCGATGCCATCTTCGAAAAATATCCGATAACCGGAGTGTGCCATCTTGCAGCTGAGAGCCATGTCGACCGATCGATAGCTGAGCCCATGGCCTTCATTACCACAAATATTATCGGTACCGTAAACCTCCTGAATTCTGCCCGCAAAGCCTGGGCTGGAAATTTCGAAGGTAAGCGCTTCTATCATATTTCCACGGATGAGGTATACGGATCACTTGGATCAGAAGGGTTTTTCGTTGAAACCACTCCATACGATCCACGCAGTCCTTATTCTGCCTCGAAGGCCAGTTCCGATCATCTCGTCAGGGCCTACAATCACACCTATGGATTGCCCGTGGTCATAACCAATTGCTCCAACAATTACGGTCAGAATCAGTTTCCCGAAAAACTCATTCCGCTGGCAATTAATAATATCAAGCACATGAAACCTATTCCGGTATACGGAAAAGGCGAGAACATTCGCGACTGGCTGTTTGTCATTGACCATGCCAGGGCTATTGACCTTGTTTTTCATGAAGGGAAAATTGGCGAAACATACAATATCGGAGGATTCAATGAGTGGACGAATATCAGCCTGATCCATGTATTGTGTGAAATTATGGACCGGAAGATGAACCGTGAACCAGGCACCTCCGCCTCCCTTATCACCTATGTTAAGGACCGTGCCGGCCATGATCTGCGCTATGCAATCGATGCGACGAAAATCCAGAAAGAGCTCGGCTGGGAACCCAGTCTGCAGTTCGCAGAAGGACTCGAAAAAACCGTCGACTGGTATCTGGCTAATGAAGAGTGGATGGATCGCATTACAACTGGAAAATATCAGGCTTACTACGATCAGCAGTACCATAAAAGATAAGGCTCAAGGCAAAAGGCTCAAGGCAAAAGATAAGGCTCAAGGTTGGATAGAGCGTATCAATAGGCCCCGGTTTCAACCCGGGGTTTTTTATAGCGGATTAGCCTCGTCAGAGTTGTCATCCCCGCGAAGGCAGAGCCGGAGGCGGGGACCCCGTCGCATACCGCGAACTTTTTCAAAGGACGCCTTTTATTACAGGTCAGTCTGCTCTATTACTGTAAATGTCCCCATCGCCTCAAGGTGCCTGGCAACATATTCCTGTTCTGTTTGGCCAGGTGTAGGAACCAATAGTGCTGATTTACCAAAAAAATCGAGATCGGAAAGTGTGGAATTGCCTGGGCGGCAGATAATTTCACTTGCTTCAAGTATGTACCAGGCGATATATTCGTCAGAAGCATGGTTTATCAGCATAACTGTTCCTTCCTCAGAAATAGCGGGTATGACATCGGGGGAAGCCGGCGGAATTCCCCGAAAGATTAATGCCGGAGTACGATCCCTTTTGAACCGGGCCTTTAGCAGGTTCTCAAACAAAGTGCGCTGAGGCTCGGGTCCGGAAACCAATGCCAGCAACGTAAACGGCCTTGCATAAGGAGGTCGTTCCGCCACAACATTTTCAAATCTCGATACCGGCCCTATATATCGGGCATTGGCCGGTAATCGTTTCGGATGAGTCAGCAGCCCGGAAATATTTGGAACACCCTCATAATCTGCGATCCAGATTTCAGAAAACTGGCGCAAAGCCCTCCGGTGCAGCCAGTAAACCAATCCCTCGCCAAAGCTCCAGCCTTTCGGTGCCTTCAACCACAACTGATTGGTAATAAATATACTATGGATTCCTGCGTGGTATAATCCATACCGGTGGTCGCAAATGATACGGGTAATCATGTAAGCTGATACGATTTCCCCCACCTGCCGGTGGTTACTCCGGATAGCCTTAAGTATGCCGGGCCCCTGAGCGATGAGTTTTCTGAAAAACCGGCCATTCTCCGGATAGCGAATGGAATAAAATGGGAGCCTGATCCAGACAAGTTCAGGAAACCGGTATCTTAAAAAATTAAGCGATGCGCCATCCGATGCAAGAATAACCTGATGACCATCAGCCAGCGCTCTGCTGATAAATGGGACAAGCCTCACCGTGTGACCAAGCCCCCACTCCATCGGGCTAACCAGTATTGTTTCAGGTTGACCGTTCATATTTCAGTTAATAGGATACCTGCACCAGGATTCCCAGTTTGCGTATCTCTCCCGCAATGGTATCCAGCTTTTCAGGCTCAACCTTCCGGATGGTATCAATAGGTGTATCACGGGCAATGGTATAAATCATCACCATTTCCGGCATTACATTTTTTACAATCTCCAACCATGCAGCAACTTCCTCATCTGATGAGTTATCCACAACGACTCCACCAAATTCACCTTTCACAAACAGCGTCTGCAAAATAAAACGTCCCTTGTAACGCATCATTCCTTCCACAACATTCTCAATACTATAACCTGCCGGCGGTTGATTGATCAGGTTAACCGTCTTTTCCAAGGCTGAATCAAGCTTGAGGATATTCTTGTCAATCCTCCCAAGCGATTCAAATATCTCAGGCCTGCTGAGGCGCGAGGCATTCGAAAGGACTGCAATTTTAACGGATGGAACCAGGCGGTTGCGAACATCAATGGTATCCTCAATGATTCCCGTGAATTCCGGATGGATGGTTGGCTCACCATTGCCTGCAAAAGTGATCATATCGAGGGGAGCTCCTTCCACGACAATTTCCCGAAGTTTTTTTTCCAGATGGATGCGGATATCCTCACGTGATGGCAATCTTGTAGTCTGACCGGATTCACCACTCCAGCCACATTCGCAGTAAATACAGTTGAAATTGCAAAATTTTCCACTGACAGGAAGGAGGTTAATGCCAAGCGAAGCGCCAAGGCGCCTGCTTTTTACCGGTCCGAAAATGATTTCATCGAAGAGAAATGTAGGCATGATGAGCGATTTCCATTGGGTCGGTAAAGATAATTGATTTGCTGCGATATGGTGATTTTTGTCATTTTGAGGAGATCAATCCTGAATTACCTTTTCCAAAGAATTGGCAAAACGTAAATCGATGAAAAAATGGATAAGATCAGGTGGACAAACGAATTTTCTTCGGGCTTAAATTATCTGGATAATCACCGGAGGAATTATCTGGAGATTGTCAATGAACTGATTGATATCTTCAACTCGAAAAACTGTGCAACCAGGTTGCCACTGGTGTTTCATCGCCTGGCTTTTTATATTGAAGATTATTTTGCAAAAAAGGAGATGGCCATCCGGGAAGCACCCGGTCTGGCGTTCGCTGATTACAAAAAGGAGCACCATCGATTTACGACCGGGATTATCATTTTTCAGGAGCGGTTTAGTCAGGGAGAGACTGATATCTGTTTGGAAATCGTTGAATTTATGATCGGATGGTTAAAAAACTATATCGAAAGATTCGGAACCGAAGCACCTGATTACATGCGGACAAAAGGGTACGAATAAGCTTCAGATCAGCCGTACAGGCTGACTTGCCATCCCTAAACGGTTCAGTTTCCAATCAAAAACCGGAATATTTACCAGACCCGGTTTTTTGCCGGTTTCCAGGGTACCCAGCTGTTTTTCCATACCCAGGGCACGGGCTCCGTTGAGGGTTGCCCAGCGTAAAACCGTTTCAAAAGAGACTTCCGGTGCAGCATCAAGAATCGTTTTCATCTCGTCCAGCACCGAAAGGCTATGATTTGATGCGAGGCTGTCTGTCCCCAGACAAATCGTGAGTCCGCTGGCCGTAAACCGTTCAATATCCGGTAAAATATTCTCGATATACAGATTTGACCGGGGGCATAAGACCCAATATACTCCTTTTTTTATGTCGGCTGAGGAGGGAATGCTTTTCATCAGGGTATTATGTACCAAAATCCATTCTGATTCAGGAAGATATTTGCCAAGCAGGGCAAAAGCATCAGCAGCTTGAGCCGGAAGATGACTTATATCGAATCCGGCCTGCCTGAAACCATCTGCAAGCCGGCCTGCCCCATTTTCCAGCAATGCTCTCTCTTCGGGACTTTCATTGTGATGCATGCTGATCCGCCCGGTCAGGTTGGATGCTCCGGCCAGAAGATTCCACATTTCTTCTCCAACCGAATAAGGGGCGTGAGGAGAAAGTGTATGCGGAAGGCCTGCTTCACTTAATAATCCTGCCAATTGAAGGCCATGTTGAAACCTTGCTGCAGAAACTGCCGGATCAAATCCAAATATCTCAATGAACGTATGATACCTGATCCTGCTTATTCTGGGGCCGCATCCCGTCATCCTTTACTTACGGGTCTCCCTCTGCCAGGTGCTTGGCCGCTTCTTTGACCTCCCGCTGCACGAGGCCGCCATCCAGCTCGGAATATCGGCCACCGCCATGAAATCCGCCTGCCGCAAGTGCGGCATCAAGAAGTGGCCCTACCGCACCGTCCAGAGCGCAAAGCTACACCACCCGTCCGCCGCCGCCGCCGCCGCC
>CAILAQ010000266.1 GCA_903832165.1 uncultured Bacteroidota bacterium
AGCGCAAGGTAAAAGGCACCCTCCACTGGGTATCGGCCCCGCATGCGCTCGATGCAGAGGTCCGCTTATATGATCGCCTGTTTAACGATCCTGATCCGGACGGTCACAAGGAGCAAAATTTCAAAGAATTTCTGAATCCTGATTCACTTGCCGTACTCAAAAACTGCAAGGTGGAGCCTTCTTTGAAATCGGTAAAGGACCTCGACCACCTGCAATTCACCCGCCTGGGCTATTTCAGTGTCGATTCCGACAGTACTCCGGACGGTTTAGTGTTCAATAAAACGGTGGGGCTCAAGGATACCTGGGCGAAACTTCAGGGCTAATGTGCCAATTTGCTAATGTGCCAATGAAAAAATTAAGAGGCCTGATTTTCTTGGCGGCTTTGCTTCTTATTACTGGGTTTCAGCAGGTCAACGCGCAACAACACGTTATCGACTTATCCGGCAGCTGGGGATTTCAGCTGGATCCGAATGATTTTGAACGGGCATTTGAAAACAGCGGCGCCCATAAGGACCTGCTCGCAGATAAGGTGAACCTGCCCGGCACCACGGATTCAAATCAAAAGGGAATTAAAACGACCAACAAGCCAATTAACCGGCTATCAAGATATTACGAATATGTTGGGCCGGCCTGGTATCAGAAAGATATTGAGGTTCCAAAAGATTGGGAGGGCAAGTCGGTCAGGCTGTTTTTTGAACGCATTCTCTGGATCAGCTCCGTTTATGTGGATGGCAAGCTCGCCGGCTCGGAAAAGAGTTTCAGCACCCCTCACACCTACAATCTCAGCCAGGTACTTACCCCGGGAAAACATCGCCTGACTATTTGCATCGATAATCGCGTGGGGCCCGAATTCGACCGGTGGAGCCATGCATTCAGCGAATATACCCAGACCTGCTGGAACGGCATCGTCGGGAAAATGGAGCTCCGGGCAGCCGATCCGCTGAACTTTAAAAACATACAGGTTTATCCTGATGTGGACCGTAAAACTGCACGGGTGGTTTGCACGATAAACAATCAGGATGGCGGAGCCGCAAGCGGGACTGTCATTCTTTCGGCAGCTACACTCAATGCTGAGAAATCTGATAAAACGGCAGAGGTTAAGATCGACTTTTCCGGCGATAAGGAAGTCATCACCGCAGAAACCGAAATCCAGATGGGTGCAGAGGTTCAATTGTGGGATGACTTTACTCCGACACTCTATAACCTGACAGCAAATCTATCTGGCAAGGCAAACAATCAGCAGTCCAAAGATACCCGCACCGTGAGTTTTGGAATGCGGAAAATAGCTTCCGATGGGGCCCATTTCACATTGAATAACCGTAAGATCTTCCTTCGCGGAACACTGGAATGCGCTATATTTCCATTAACCGGCTATCCTGATATGACTGTCGATGGCTGGCTGAGAATTTGCAAAACAGTTAAAGATTACGGACTTAACCATATCCGTTTTCACTCCTGGTGCCCACCAGAGGAAGCATTCATCGCGGCCGATCAGGTGGGAATTCTCCTCCAGGTTGAACTGCCGTTCTGGTCGGAGGCCACAAAAACAACCGATCCGCTTTGCGTGTTTCTGAAAGAGGAAATGGCAAGGATTCTCGAACAATACGGCAATCACCCTTCATTCGCGCTTCTTTGCATGGGTAATGAATTAAGAGGCAATTTCGATTTTATGGCCGATCTGGTGAAATTCGGCAGGGAAACAGACCCCCGCCATCTGTACAGCGGATCAACGGCCCGAAAGCATCTGCCTGAAGATCAGTTTTATGTATCACACCAGACTACCACCGGCGGCATTACGACTTATGGTGCCCGCGGACCGCAAACCGACTATGACCTTCGGAAAGCTTATGAGGTGCTGAAAGTGCCTGGAGTGGCTCACGAGGTTGGTCAGCGGGCAGTGTATCCGAATTTCGATGAAATCAAAAAATATACAGGATTACTGTACCCAAGGAATTTCGAACTGTTCCGCGATACTCTTCAAAAGCACGGAATGCTTGATCAGGCAAAGGAGTTCTTTTCCGTATCAGGAAATTTGACAGTGATGCTTTACAAAGAAAGCATCGAGGCGCTGCTGCGTACACCAAACAGTGGGGGATTTCAATTATTGGACCTTCACGACTTTCCCGGTCAGGGTACCGCCCTGGTTGGCATTCTCGATCCATTCTGGGACTCAAAGGGCCTGGTAACCTCTGAGAAATGGCGCGAATTCTGCGGTCCAACAGTTCCTATCCTCCGGATGGCCAAAAGAGAATATTCCAATGACGAAACCTTTACTGCCAAAGCAGAGATCTATCATTACGACCTGAAACCCCTGAATGGTGAAAACCTGCACTGGGATATCAAAACAGATGGTAACAGGATTATTGCATCCGGAAAATTCAACAAACAAACCATCCCGGTGTCCTCTTTAACTCCCATTGGAGATATAAAAGCCACCTTGGCAAAAGCCACGACAGCGCAGAAGCTGACCGTGACCATTTATGCCGGAACTTCGATTAAAAATGAATGGAATATCTGGGTATATCCTAAAATTATTCCGCAGGTTCCTGAGAATGGGTTCATTACGGCTTCATCTCTTGACGATAAAACATTAACCGCATTAAAGAACGGCGGCAAGGTTCTTCTTTTACCGGATATCAAGCAGTTAATCGGTAAAAAAGGATCATTCCAGAATCATTTCTGGTGCCCGATCATGTTTCGCTGGGAACCGATGACGATGGGTACCCTGGTAAAAAATCAGCATCCGGCCTTCCGTGAGTTCCCATCGGAATTTTACACCAATTGGCAGTGGTGGAATATTATCAGCAATGCCGTGACTCTTGATCTGGAGGGCACCCCTGACAAGTTCAGGCCGCTGCTGCAATCGATCGACACCTACGACCGGTGCCTGAAAGAAGGAATCATTTTTGAAGCTAAAGTCGGAAAAGGAAAATTGCTGATGGCCGCCATCGATTTTGAGAAAAATATGGCCAATCGTCCGGCTGCCCGTCAGCTTTTATATAGCCTGAAGAAATATGTTTCGGGCAATGAATTTAACCCGGATCAGGTTCTGCCGGCTGAATTCATCACGGCAATGTTTAAGGCGCCAACCATCACTGCCGGTGCGAAAGTCATTCTTTGCGACAGCTATGAAACAGGTAACGAGCCAGACAAGGTGATTGATAATGATCTGACAAGTCTGTGGCATACCGCTTATGATAATCCGGGAAATTTTGCAGTCACCAATAAGCAGACCGAAACGGATTACCCGCACGAGGTACAGATAGAGCTGGCCCATGAAACAACTTTTAACGGATTCATTTATCATCCCCGAACCGACGGACGTAACGGCTGGATTGCCGAGTATGCCTTTTACGCAAGCTCTGACGGAAATAATTGGGGAAGTCCGGTTATTCAGGGGCGATTAGCTCAAAACGACCAACCCAAAAAGGTAATGTTACCGACCACCCAAAAAGCAAAATTCATTCGCTTTGTCGCGCTCAAAGGCTTTGGCGGACAAAAGTGGGCCAGCATGGCCGAGCTGGAGCTTATTAAGTAAAGGCTCAAGGCGCAAGGCTCAAGGCGCAAGTGAAGGCTCAAGTTACAGGTATTAATAGCCGCGGGTTGTAACCCATGGTTAAATTACTGACCCTCTTTAGAGTTGTCATTCCCGCGGAGGCGGGAACCCCGTCGCCGACAACGACACTACCCAAATGAACGTTTGAGCCTTGCAGGAATTATTCCCGGATAAATCTAACTTTAAATATAGCCGGTCCGTACAAATATCATACTTATAAATTATATTTATACTTTATACGTATAAACATGAAGTCGGTAAACTATACAAGCTCATTACCTGCAGACCTCCTGGAAACGCTGGAACAGTATGCAGTCAGGTTCAAAGTTCCAAAAAACAGAATCATCGAAAAGTCACTCAAGGCCTATTTCGATAACCTTAAAAGAGCCGAATATATCAGGTCGTTCAAGGTTGCTGCAGGTGATTCTGAGATTATTGACATGGCTGAAGAAGGCCTGGAGGAGTATCTGAAAATCTTAGACCAGCAATGAAACAGGCCGAAATTTGGTTGGCCGACCTGAACCCGGTTCAGGGAAGCGAGCAGAATGGTATACGCCCTGTTGTAATAATAAGTGGCAACTCCATGAATAATAATCTGGGTATCAGCATAATTTGCCCAATCTCCAGCAAATTAAAAAGATATGCCGGCTGCCTGGTTCTTGAAAAGAATAAGCTAAATGGATTGGATTTGGATTCTGAGGTGATTACCTTTCAGGTCAGGACCATTTCACATGCACGCCTTACGCGAAAAGTCGGAAGTATATCTTTTGATCAGCTGGAAAAGATCAAAAAAGGCCTGTCCGAAATTCTGACCTATTAATTAACCTTATCATGAGAAGATTAAACACAGCCCTGCTCTATTTTTCGGCACTGCTTCTGGTAATATCTTTTAACTGTGTTACCTCTTTTGCCGATGAGCCCGCAACCATATCAAAAAAAGGAAATTGCTGGACCCTTCAGAATGAGACGATGATTTCTGTGGTAAAATTTACTGATGGAAAACTGATCTTATCTGACCTTTTTAATCGCGAGGCAAAATGCGATTATCTGAAATCCGCTGCCCCGGCACCTCTCTTTAAGTATATCATTACCGGGAAAACTGTTTGCGCAGATGATGGCGGCTGGACCCTGGTTTCAGCAGCGGTAAATGCTATAAGCGGTTACGGAATTGAATGGGGCAAACAACTCGAAATTGTGCTTTCACGGATCCAGCCAGTTGCTTTCTCAATCAGGCAGATTTTTGAGATTTACAAAGACAAGGGCGGTTTGCGCATCTCCTCTTTCGTAAGGAATAATTCTGATAATAACTTCACTATCAGCGCATCCGACGTCCTTAACCTGAACCTTCCTGACCAACCCCATACACTATATTATATTGATGGGGTATTGAACTGGAAATCCACCGACGGGGGTTTAACCAATGGGGGCCGTAACGCTTTCATGCAATATTCCACCGGCAACGGCTGGTATATCCTTCCTGAAAACAACTGGGCAACCAGCATGGAATCCGGTGCCTCCAAGGCACACAGCGGCGAAAAGCTTCTCGGGATTTTCATTTGGAGCAGTGATAAAACAGCTCGGGTGACAACCAATCCAAAGGCCATTCAACTGACACTTTTTCCTGGTGAAGAGCTGGAATATTTTTCTGTTAACCTCGGAGTATTCAAGGGTGATGTTATGGATGGCCGGATGGAGGCAGCGGAACACCTCCGTCTGCGATACCGTTATCACGATCCATCGCGGATCCTGTCCACCAACGACTGGCAATGGGGCGGTGCCGGAGGTCGGCGAAGCGATTCAGCTTACCGGAATGTATTAATTCCCAAAGCAACGGCTGCCGGCTTCGATCGTATCCACATCGATGATTTCTGGTACGAACCGGAGGATGGGGTCACCCCAAAAGGAAACTGGACCAATATGCCCGAACTATGCAATCTGATCACAGCAAATGGAATGATTCCCGGCCACTGGTTCAGCCTTCAGGGTAAGATTTGCGTAAATGGCTGGGGAAACGGTCGAGATTGTGCAAATCCCGCAAATATCGATTTCAAGCTGAAGCAATTGGAAGATACGCTGATCGGCCAATATCACACCGGCTGGGACCAGGTGGATGCCGGTCTGCTCTGGAAAACAAATGAAACCACCTCCTATTCCAATCCCGAAAGTTCAGTTTACCGCAAGATCCTCGGCATGCGCAGGTACATGAACACCATCACCCATAAATATCCCGGTTTCATCATGCAAACCACCTGCGAGGTCGACAATCCCGCCGGCCCCGGAGCAGGCGACTCGCATGGGAATCAGAATGTCGGGCTGATACACCTGGCCGATAATGGAATCGCGGGAATGTATCGCCGAACGGAATTCGGCGATGATATCCGTGATCTTTTTGCTGATGTCGGCATGTTCCCGCTCGAGGGCATGCTCTCTACCTGGGGTGAGGATGGCAATATCAAGGCAGCATGGAAAGATTCACCTCTCTGGTACTATCAGTTTCTCCTTGCCCGACATACCAGCATCTATTCATGGCCGGGCGACTGGTCGGCCGAATCTGTTGCTCATATGCGGATTTTCAACGATTGGCGCAAGAGCCCTGAAATCAAATCAATCCTGAATGAAATTATGCGCCCTGTTTATAATGGCGCCGACTGGATGAAGAACGAAGGTCCCTGGTCGTGGATGTATGTGAATAAAGAAAAATCAAAGGCCCTGCTTTTTGCCATCAACCATCTCCAACTTTCCGCTTCCAATTCTTTCGATGCCAAACTTCGCTGGCTGGACGAAAAGAAAATCTATACAATTGAGGAAATTACCCAGTTACCTGATGGCAGCACCAAGCATGAGGCCCGAGGTGAATTCAGTGGAGCAAAACTGAAATCAGAAGGTTTCCCAATCAACCTTGATCTCGGACCTGAGCATTGTGCCGCTTTTATGATCGAGGAAAAAGTGTCCGGGAAAACTCCAAAAGCAAATGATGATAAATCCCTGAAATTTCAAGGCGCAACGGCAATCTTTAAAAACAACCAGCTTATCGTTTCAACCGGAAAGATTGAACGTACGTGGATATGGACCGGTCTCGGATTTCAAACGACAAGCTTGAAAAATCAGAAAACCGGATCAGAATACGGGCAAATAAAAGGAAAA
>CAILAQ010000267.1 GCA_903832165.1 uncultured Bacteroidota bacterium
ATCCGGGGTTCGATCAGTTCACAAATTTCCGCAATGGTTGTTTTCAGATTCATCGGAACTTTTCTGACCATTATTTTGTCACCCATCGGACCGCCCATTTCCAGCACAAGCTCAACCTGTTTGAGAAGATGGGTTACCTGTGAGCGGATAATATCGCCATAGCGGTGTAGTCTGTCCGGTTCCTTAAAGATATCAGGCCGTTGAATAACATCAGCCGACATCAAAAGGGAGGTAAGCGGAGTTTTAAACTCGTGTGTCATCGTATTGATAAAATCTCGCTGAACCTCGGCATATCTTCGTTGACGAAGAATTATCATCTGTGTATAGGCGAAAAATATGACGACTACGAGCAGGATAAAACTAAAAAAGTACCAGATTCCCATTGAATCCATGAGGAGACGGTTTTGTCCGGCGAAGTGAATGCCAAAATAGTATAGATAATCCGCTGACTTAGGAAGGTTCTCCTTCATGGGTTCAATTTTAGGATTTTCCCCAAAACGGACCAGCCGGCCATAAATCATTTTATCAGTCTGGCAATCATATATACCATATTCAAAATCAAGTGAAAGCCTTCGTACCTTAAATTCCGTAATTAGAAACTGCTCAAGAATATCAGGTTCAATTTTCGTATTTACATTCACGATGTAGTAGTCCGGGCTATGGCGAAAAACAGGATTTTGCCTTGGCAGTTCAGCATCGTTATATTTTGCAAGGTCCTGCGCAACAGAAGCAAGTGCTATAGTAATGGTTTGGTTGATTTGTCTGCTTTCCTTATCCATTGCTTGCTTAACGAAATAGAATTGCACACTGATTATTCCGGCGATGGCAAGAATCCCGAGGATGAGCACAATCCTTATGGCAGTTCGATTCATAGGAGCGAAGATACCTGATAAACAGATGGCAGTCAATAATGCTTAACAACTCGTTAACAATTATTTGATACCCGTTAACTGCGTGGCAACCAGGGATGGCCTACTTTTGATCCATAATTTAACAATTAAAAAAATGAAAAAGACAGGTTTATTTATACTGGCAGCCGGATTCTTAGGATTCATGGCTTTACCGGTTAATGCACAGAAGAAAGTCACTCTGCAGGAAGTTCAGAAAGAAACGCAGAAAACTGAAGCAGCCCAGGCAGCCAGTACAGCTGTAAATCCAGCAGCCGCTGCAGTTGCAGTTGCTCCGGGTACAGTAGCTCCTCCTCCGGCAGTTGTTCCATTGACATGCACATGGGATGTAACCGATTATGACTTTGGCAAGAACGTTGTTCAGCTAAAACCAGCAAGTGCAACATTCACTTTGAAAAACGCTGGCAAAGATCCGGTAACTATAACCCTGGTTCAGCCGAGTTGCGGATGCACTTCACCTAAATACACCAAGGAACCTATCAAACCAGGTGAAAAAGGGGAAATCACTTTGACTTATGATGCTAAAATCAGCGGATTCTTCTCGAAATCGGCTCAGGTAAAATTGAGCGACGGGCAGAAATATGTTCTTACAATCAAAGGCGAAGTGCAGAAGGATGAAGCAGCACCGGCAACAGCTCCTGCTCCGGCAGTGGTTGCTCCGGTTAAAAAATAAAAATGATCAATCTATTTTTACTGGATCATTCTTAAAGAAAACCAATATAATTAGTCCCGGCAGGAGAAACCCTGCCGGGATTTTTTTTTAAATTGCATTGAAATGAAACTACTCCTATGAAAACAAAATCACTCATTCTGAACCTGTTTTTTTTACTGATAGTCCTCATGGTGATTATAGCCACGATCACAGGAATTGAATGGCTGCATTATTCATCAATGCCATTGGTAATGATCTGGATTGCAGCAAATTTCATAATTACAGGAAAACCAGTACCAAACAGATGGATGGTGATCACTGCTTTTTTCTTTTCATGGCTTGGGGATATCCTGCTGATGTTCGGATCGAAAAACGAAATGTTTTTCTTTGCCGGAGTTGGAGGGTTCTTTCTGTCGCAGGTGACTTATATATTAGCTTTCAGCAGGTTCAACCTTTCTCCGGGCAAAGGATTTCTGATAAAAAAACCCATTCTGACATTACCTTATCTGGCATACGTGGCGATCATCTATGGTATTCTTTATCCTCATCTGGAAGGGATAATGAAACCTGTGGTAGCACTCTATGCCCTTTCATTAATGGGGATGTCGGCTGCAGCGTTAAATCGTAAAGGGCTGATGGATCCTGGTAATTTCCGGATTTTATTCTCCGGCACCATATTCTTTATGATTTCAGACAGCATCCTGGCGATAAATAAATTCGCTGTTGCAATTCCCCAGCAGGGTTTGCTGGTATTAACGACCTATATGCTGGCGCAATATATGATCATGACCGGGCTGCTGAGCAGGACAATAGACAATAGACAATAGACAGTAGACAGTAGACAAAAGACAAAAGATGGGAGACATTGGGAATTTCAGGGATGCGGAAGAATTAAAACAGATTTTAGAGAGTCAATATAAAATTCAGGGAATAATTACGCCTCTGGTTGCTTATCAGGATCGTAATTTCATGGTTACCAGTTTATCGGGAGATAAATTCATTTTTAAGATTACTACTGAAGCCCAAGATCTGGAATTCATCAGATCGCAGAACCGTATTCTCAGCAGTTTATCCAAGCGAGCAGCCATAAGCCTTCTTCCTTTCCCCATGCCTAATATTGAAGGAGATCTCATTACCGAAATTACGTTTGACGGCCGAGTCGCCTTTTCCAGATTATTCCCGTATATCGAAGGCAAGTTCCTTGGTGAATTGAAACCTGAGATTCCTTTTTTTTACGATTTAGGAAAAGTCTTTGGTCAGATTGACAAAGAAATGGCCGGTATGGAAGATGCCGTTCTGAAATGCCGGACTCATGAATGGGATTTGTCCGGAGTGATGGAGGCTATGGATGATATCGCCCTTATTAAGGAGCCGGCTGACAGGCGTCTGGTTCATTATTTCCTGATGAAATATCGGGAAGAGGTGCTACCGGGCTACCATAAGTTACCAAAAACACTGATCCATGGTGATGGCAATGACTGGAATATTATAGTTGGCGGTGGCGGTAAAGTTGGTGGTATTATTGATTTTGGCGACATGGTATGGGGGCCGAGGGTAAATGAGGTTGCCATTGTTTTGGCTTATGCCATGATGGGAAGAGAGGATTTTCGTGAGGTTTATCAAGCGGTTATTGATGGATATTCGGAGAATATTGACCTCTCTGAAAAAGAAGTATTCCTCCTGTACTACCTGGTTCCAGCCCGTTGGTGCCAGACGCTTGTGATGGCAGCACGAAAGGCAAGAGCTAACAGCGAAAGCGAATACCACCAGGTGAGCGTGAGTGGAGCGCGAACAATGCTGCATCGGTGGATCAGGCAAAATCCCCTTAAAAAAGCAGAGGAAGATAAAAGAGTTGAGGAGGTTAAGATAGGTGAGGAGGTTAACAGGAGATATGGGTAATTTTCGAAGTCGGTTTCTTTATCGTATAAAGAGCCTATCCATATGGTGGGTGCAGCGATGCAATATATGTACAGTGCTGATGGCCGGACTTATCTTGATTGTGTCAACAATATTCCGCATGCAGGTCATTGTCATCCTAAAATAGTTGAGGCCGGTCAGCGACAGATGGCTCGTTTAAACACCAATACACGTTACCTGTACGATAGCATGGATCGATATGCGGAAAAACTACTTTCGAAATTCCCGCCAGGGCTGAATAAGATTTTCTTCGTGAATTCAGGTTCAGCAGCTACTGATCTTGCTGTCCGATTAGCTGAATGCCATACTGGCGGTTGTGAATATCTGGTTCTTGATTATGCATATCATGGAAATACGAAAGCTGCCGTTAGCCTCAGCCCATATAAATTCAACCGTAAAGGAGGAAAAGGTAAACCGGAGAATGTGACGATAATAGAAGTACCTTCCCCTGGCCCCCTCCTTGGGAAGGAGGGGGCAAAGAGCCCGCACACCTTTTTTGCGGAGTCGATAGTTGGGTGTGCCGGGCAGATTGTATTGCCGAAAGACTTTATGCAGCAGACCGTTAACCGGGTAAGAGCTGAAGGTGGAATATACGTTGCCGATGAGGTTCAGACAGGGTTTGGCCGGGTGGGACACAAATTCTGGGGATTTGAATTGTATGATGTTGTACCCGACATCGTGATCCTTGGAAAACCCATGGGCAATGGTCATCCAATGGGTGCAGTAGTGTGCACGGAGTCCATTGCCCGAAGCTTTGAAACGGGTATGGAGTTTTTCAGTTCTTTCGGGGGCAATCCGGTCAGCTGCGAAATCGGGCTGGCTGTTCTGGAGGTTATTGAGGAAGAAGGGCTGCAAGAAAACGCGAGACTTGTGGGAGACTATTTACTTCGGCAGTGGGCATTGGGCAGTCGGCAGTTGGCAGTTGGCAGCAGGCAGTATCACGTTGCAGAGGTTCGGGGATCGGGGTTGTTTTTGGGGATCGAGTTAATTAAGAACGAGACAGGAGAGCCGGCGACTGAGGCGGCTGTGCATATTGTGAATGAGATGAAGGAGAGAGGTTTCCTTTTGAGCACTGATGGTCCATTCAACAATGTGATCAAGTTCAAGCCTCCGATGTGTTTCTCGATGGAGAATGCGGAGGAACTAGCAGAAAACTTGGGGAGGTGGATTTAAGGTATGGGGTATGGGGTATGGGGTATGAATTAAGAGATTCGAAGGCCAATGTTGAATTTTGAATTATCAGGATCAGGTTACTGCAGAGCATATGTTAGATCCGAGACTACCTGACTTTGTAATTTCAGCATTCAACATTGGCCTTGGTCTTTAATTGGGGTATCGGGTATGGGTATCGGTTTTCGGGTATCGGGAGTTGGTGGCAGGGTAGTGTACAGAATTTTGTGTAAATGAATTGATAGCTGTCAATTTGGTTGACCATCCGGCCAGGAGCCTTCAAACGAGCTCAAAGGCCGGATGGTCACAACGAAAAGTTGTAATTTTAACCTAATTGACAGAAAGATGAAAGACGATGAACTTTTCAAGATCCCGGAGGAAGCGCTCCGTAAGATCAAGTCGCTGAAGGAGTACGATGATTACTTCCATGAGCTTTACAAGCAAGGTATTGAGGCCATGCTAAAGGCAGAAATGGGAGAACATCTGGGTTATCCCAAAAACGATCCTTCTGGCAACAATACCGGCAACAGCCGCAACGGTTATAGCGGCAAGACTCTAAAAACGAACCTGGGCGAAATCCAGTTGGATGTTCCCCGTGACCGGAATGCCACTTTTGACCCATTGGTTGTTCCCAAGCACCAGCGCATGTCCGGCAAGATTGAGCATGCGATCCTGACGATGTACTCCCGGGGGATGACTGTTCGGGATATCGAAGAAACCATCAAGGAGATGTACGGCATTGATGTGAGTGAAGGCTCCATCTCCAACATTACCAATGCGGTTCTGGATAGCATCAAGGAATGGCAGCAGCGACCACTGGACCCGGTGTACTTCGTGGTCTGGATGGATGGAATCGTGATGAAAATCCGACAAAACGGCAAGGTCCAGGGGAAAACCATTTATCTGATGATCGGCCTCAAACAGGACGGGAAAAAAGAAGTCCTGGGTATGTGGATCAGCGAAACGGAAAGCGCCTCTTTCTGGCTGAGTGCATTGACAGACCTGAAAGCCAGGGGTGTAAAGGATATTTTGATTGCTTGTACGGATAATCTGGCAGGGATCCGGCAGGCCATCAGATCCGCTTTCCCCCAGACCATCACCCAGCTTTGTATTGTTCATCAGATCCGCAACAGTATGAAGTATGTGGTCTGGAAAGACAAGAAGTTATTCATGTCCGATTTAAAGGCCGTATACGCTGCCATTAATAAAGAAATGGCTTATGATGCCTTGGAAGACTTTGCCCAAAAATGGGGCTCCAAATACGGGTATGCCATCAAATCCTGGAAGGACAACTGGGAGGAACTGACCGCCTATTTTGACTTTCCGCTGGAAATACGGAAGATCATCTACACGACAAACGCCATCGAAAGTCTGAACTCAACGATCCGGAAATACACGAAAGTGAAAACAGTCTTCCCCGATGATCAGGCAGCCCAGAAGGCTGTCTATCTGGCGATTGCTAATGTTGAAAAGAAATGGACCATGCCCATGAGGGAATGGGGTACAATTATTAATCAATTGATTATTAAATTTGGAGACCGATGTGGTGTACTTTAAAACCGGCAGCTATCCGTTTACACAAAAATCTGTACAGGCTCTATTCTCAATTTCAATAGTTGTTATTATCTTTTTGATAGTCATTGCATTACCAGGATTATCCTGCCTAAACTCCATCGGAGTCTTTCCTTGAAGGGAACTATGCGGCCTGTCGGTATTGTACATTAATAC
>CAILAQ010000268.1 GCA_903832165.1 uncultured Bacteroidota bacterium
CATGAAAAGGAACCTGCGTTTCAAATGAATCCTTGAATTCTCCTAAATCAGATTGTCTCCAGGCATCATGTACCTTGAATTTACCAGTGATTGCTAGCTCCGTAGCTGATATTGATACTTCTTTTGCATTTGGCTGATCGTCCCAGCGAATGGTCTCAGTCCCATCGGCAGTTCCGATATTAAACACTCCAACTGCCATGGTTCCATCCGCCAGGGGCTTCATCCAGATCTGAATTCCATCCTTATCTGAAATCCGAATGGCCTGTTTTCCCAATGCATCCTGATTGATCTCGAGAACTTCATCATTGGTCAACAGATTTAACGTAAAGGGATCAAGCTGTGTCATATCACAACCAATCAGTAATGGTGATGTTAACAGGGCCCACAGGGAAATATGTGTATACTGTTCATCCGGAGTGAGCTTCGAAGGATGAAGGCTCGGGCCCCAACCAACCTGACCAACAACCAGCATGTCCGGATCATTCCAGTTACCGGGTTTTGCAAAAGCTGAACTCTTTGACTGCGCAAAACCGATGCCAGCCATACTGTTCCAGCTATCTGTAATATCACCGGTGGTTCGCCAAAGATTCCCTCCGACTTCACCACCCCACTCCCAAACTTTTCCCATCCCATACTGACACAGGCTGAACACAATATCACGATCGGCCTGATCCAGCATTTTTCGCATCAATTCATAAGGTTTCTTTAATTCAGGGAGACTCTGATCTTTCGCAATCTGTCCATAGGAACACCAGTCGTATTTAACATAATCGATTCCCCACTTAGCCCAGGTGCGGGCATCAGATAGCTCATTCTGATAACTCCCCAGAAATCCGCCGCAGGTTTGTGGTCCGGGAGAAGAATAAATTCCTGACCTTAATCCCAGGGTGTGAATATAATTGGTAAGAGCATTCATATCCGGAAACTTTTCGTTTGCCGACAATACTCCGTCTTTGCCTCTCTCGACAGCTTCCCAGCCATCATCAATGTTGATATAGGTCCAGCCATGATCAGCCAGCCCTGAGCTGACCATAGCATCAGCAGCGGCCCTGACTTTGTTCTGGTCAACACTCAGTCCCCAGCAGTTCCATGAGTTCCATCCAAGTGGCGGCGTCAGTGAAAGTCCTTTGTCAGTGCGTATAGTGATCTTCTTACTGACCGATCCTTCAGGATTTTCAGCTGTTACGGAAAATTCATAAACCCCTTTTGCAGGAGCCCTGCCTGAAACAGAACGATTGGCAGCATCATATACCAGCCCGGCAGGCAAGCCACTGATGGTGACTTTCAGGGGGGCTTTACCAGTTACCGGAACACGGAAAACAAAATCGTGGTGCGGATTGGCCCCAATTACAGAGGCTCCGTTAATCCTGGGCTTTGTATTAACCGGGGTCAGGATATAGGACTCTTTCTTAGGGACAGCTGAAACAACAGGTGCAGTTTGGCTATAAGTGATTCTCGCATCAATCCAGTCTGCATGATCGTAATTGATATCATCCCCCCCGTCTGTGACCAACATCGCCATCTTTTGAACCCCTTTGAGATTCACATGCATAGTCTTGGCAGCATCTCCTTTCTTCATAATTCCACTGGTCCATAACACCTTACGATCACCCAGAATTATAAATTCCACTGTGCCTGGCTTACTGCTTTCATCATCAATCCCTGCCATCGCATCAAAGAATAATGCAGTTCCTCCGGTATTGATAAGAAACTTGCTCACTGCATGAGTTCCGATACCTCGTTCATAAGTTTTACCGGCAATTTTCAGCGGATGTCCGTCAACTGATTTACTGATGTGATTCTCCCCCCATCCCGATTCCATCTGGGTTAGATCCAACTGATCTAAATACATTACATTTTTACATCCGGTGCACCCTGACATAGCTCCTGCAATCAAGATTGCCAGGCTTGTTATTATTTTCATTGTTTAGTTTATTAGCTTGCATCAAAGTTATCCAATTCGATCAAAAATGAATAGTTCAAAAGACTCAATGATGCGCCGTTCGCATAAAAAAGGACTGCCGCCGGGATCTCTCGTGCATATCGGATCCAGATTCCCCGGTCAGGAAGGATTGACTTGCCACCGGTATAATGGCGAATCATGGAAGGATGAAAATATTAAAGCCGGCATCCTTCCGGATCTGAGCCCTGTAAAGTCGAAGACAACCTGGTTTGAAATCACAGGATTATCAGACAACACACTGCTCGAGCCGGTTTTCAATCAACTGCTGGTTAACCCTTTGGTTTTAGAGGATATTCTTAATACCGACCAGAATGCCAAATCGGATACCGGCGATAAATGGGTCTTTTTCATACTTAAGGATATCCATTGGAATGCTTCCGCGCTGTCATGGTCCTCAGAGCAGATCAGCCTTGTTTTACAGCCGGATGTTCTTATTTCATTCGCTGAAAAGAAATCGGATCTGTTCAATCCTGTATTTTCCATGCTCAGGAATCCTGAATCAAAAATCAGGACCCATGGAACTGATTTCACTTTCTATTCACTGCTTGATGTCCTGGTCGACGATTATCTGGCATTAAGTGAGGATCTGGAAATCCAGATTGAGGACCTGGAATTAAGTATGGAGGGCGGTTCCAATTTCGATCCGACACAGAGCGTTCATCAGATCAGAAAATTTCAAATATATTTCCGCCATCAGGTTATACCTGTCAGAGAAGGATTAACCAAACTCATTAAGGAGCACGACCATTTAATCAGCGAAGATGATCTTCCCTATTATCGTGATATCCTGGATCATCTGAATCAGGTTGTTAACCAGTTGGATGAGATTCGTGATAACCTCGCTTCAATCAGGGAGATGTATCTGACACAGATAAATACGGCTATGAATAAGGTCATCAAGCTGCTGACCGTTGTATCAACCATTTTCATACCAGTCACATTCATTGCCGGCATCTATGGGATGAACTTCCGGAATATGCCGGAATTGCAATGGAAATACGGCTATTTCATAATGCTCGGCATTATGGCAATTATAGGCGTCGGATCCTATTTGTTCTTCAGACGCAAAAAATGGATGTAACGGTCTGGAAGCTACAATAGATAGGCAAACTTACTGGCGCATCGGGGATCTCCGCTGCACTGGGCATCAACCACAGCAATGGAGGTCATGTAAATAATTTCCCTCACCGAACTCTCCATCTGAAGAATATGCACAGGTTTGTTCATACCCATTACAATTGGTCCGATTACCTC
>CAILAQ010000269.1 GCA_903832165.1 uncultured Bacteroidota bacterium
CCCACCCTCGCTGCAAGGGGCTTTTTGTGTATCAAACTGGTACACTTCCTTTGAGGCAAACCTGACTCTACTATTAGCGATGATTGCTTTAATATTCAAAAGATATTCATCTCTGCCTGCCAGTTTAAATCCGGGTGTTTCCTGGCATTCTCCGAATCCGGAAGCAACTGGTTCATTCTGGTTGATGATCTCAGTAATTGCATCAGCCGCTGCGGCACCATAATTCTTAACCGCATATTCATGGTAGATATTTTTCGATGTGATTTGAGACATATCATTCCAGGGCGCTTTGCTCATAAATGACATTTTAGGATCGACAGCATCAGTAAGCCTCCAGGTTAAGCAGTAAAACCCCTTCATATTCGGAGCCCTGTTATTCCATGCCTTGATTGTATTGGAAAGGTTCATGTTGTAGGGGTAATAATACTCTGAGCTATTAAAATCGCGTTCCAGCCAGGGACATCCCCAATATTCCCGGTCGCCGTAGATCGCACCGGTTTCGCATCCATCAGAATAAGCCGAAATCGGAGCACAAATCACATCTGCAGGAAGAGTGGCAGTATTTTTCGGATTGATACCCCAGCCAGCCACAGCCAGGCGTGTTTTTGGAGATTTTGCTTTCATTCCGGTATAAAATCCATCGAAAACCCGGCGCCATTTTTTCCAGAGTTCAGTATTAGAAGCAATACCTTCAGACTGAAAGCATAGCAAGTAATCAAGGTCCGGATAGTTTGCTGTTACCTCATTAACCTGGGCCTCAATTACTTTTGGATTATCGGATTCTGTTTTATATTCGGGAAGAACAAGGTCAACATCCAGGCCCAATCCGATCTTAATTCCTCGCTGATGAGCATATTCTATCACTTTTTGGAACATACTAACCCCTTTACGGAAAACTTGTTCATTGGAAAGAGATTCATTGTGCAAGGCTACGTCGGCTCCAAAATCATAATCACCGAACAAGTCTGAAGCGCCAAATCGGTATTCATTCACATCCCATCCCGGGCAGGCCCAACCGTGACCGGATTTAGCCGTGGCCATCCACACTCTTGTAAGGATTCCGTTTGCTGAAAAATTGTGATACATCTCATTATGACCGGCTTCCCCGTTATAGTTATGGATGTGCAGAAAATTAAACCGCATTTTAGCCATTTGGTCGAGAATGAATTTCCAATCCGCCCAGGAGTACGAAGTGGCCGACTGAGGAAAATTTGTCCAGGGAAGGAAGCCACGGATTGCGACTGCCGGAGTCTTTGTTTCATAGAGCTTTTCAGGCATAAGCGTCTGTTTTGTGTCAGGAAAAACATCCCCTCCCAGATAAAATCCAATACCATAATGATCCTCAAGCAGACCATATACACCATACAGCACTCCCTCCGGGTCGGAACCGGCGATTACAATATTATCTCCGATTCTTTTCAATACATATCCCTGAGGCCCCGCCTGCTCAGGAACTAACTTTTTAATCATAGGATTTGCTGCTGGCTGTCCTAATATAAAACTCCCGGAATTGATCTTTGCTGTCTCCGCTTGAATGGCAATTTTTTTTCCAGTTACCTGAAAAAGATACCGTTGCAGCTCAAGAGCAGCATATCTTTCAATAGAGGTGGCGTTGGACGAGATAACGATATCACCGGGTGACTTTTGTGCCTCAGAAGGTGCAAAGGCAAATAACGATAGTGAGATAAGCAGAGCAAGAGTTTTCATGCAGGCACAATTAAGGATGGAACCGTTTAAATAATTTTGATGGTGTAATTTAGAACTTTGATTTCAGATTTTCTTATATTGACACGTCAAAAGAACCCTGACACAAAAACATGCTTGATCTTAAGACCCTTATGATCCTTTACCTGATCACGAACATGATCAATGCTGGAGCCATGGCCATTATATGGATCCAGAACCGTCATCGATTTCAGGGTTTATTATGGATATTTATTGCTTTGCTGCTTCAGGTTATAGGTCCCTCGTTGCATATTCTGCGTGGCTTGTTGCCGGATCTCATAACTATGACTTTTTCCAATACGTTGATTCTGGCAGGATTTATTTTTCTGATAATAGGGTTTGGGCGCTTTACCGGCAAAAATAAAAGACAAATCCCAAATTTTATTCTGTTGGCTATTTTCATATTGTTCAGCGCTTTTTTCGTGGTTGTTCAGCCGAACCTGGGTGCCCGTGATATAGCTCTTTCTTCGATGCTGTTCATTTATTCTGTTCAGGGTGCTTTTTTGCTTTTAATCAGTGATCAATCATTACGTTGGATTACGCGACCTACAGGAATCGTATTAATCATTTATGCTGTTTTCAGTTTAGCCAGGATCATTTTGAACATTTCGTTCCCGGAGAAAAGCAGCGATTTCTTTAAATCCGGTGCAGTTAACGAAATTGCAATAACCGGCTATATCATACTCAATGTCTGCCTCACCGTAAGTATTATCATGATGGTTACAAGGCGTTTGCTTTCAGATGTAATTACCCAGGAGAAAAAATTCAATTTAGCCTTTCAGACTTCACCGTATGCCATAACAATCACCCGTTTAACAGATGGGAGATTCATTGAGATAAATGATGCTTTTTCGGAAATTACGGGTTACACGCGTGAGGAAAGCATGGCAGATTCTTCGATCGGGCTAAACCTCTGGAAAGATTCGGATAACCGCAAGCAGGTGGTATCGACATTGCTTAACGGCAGCAACGTGGTAAACGAGGAATATCTGTTTAATAAAAAGAATGGTAAGGAACTTACCGGTTTGTTTTCTGCCCAGGTAATGCAGCTGAATGGAGAATCGTATATCCTCTCAAGCATCAGCAATATTACGGAACGTAAAAAAATGGAGGAGGAGCTGCGTAATGAGCAACAGTTCACATCCTCTCTGATTGATAGCCTTCCCGGCATCTTTTACCTTTACAGCTATCCTGAACTAAGCCTGGTACGTTATAATAAAAATCACGAGGTGTTTTTAGGGTTTGACCAAGATGAGCTCAGAGGACGCTCAGTTCGTGATTGGAATCAACAGGATTTCAGAATGCCTGTCATAGATGCAATGGAAGAGGCAATGAAAACAGGCAGTGTCCGGATTGAAGCCAATCTTAAAACAAAAGATGGGCGCATTATCCCGTTTATTCTCACTGGCGTTAGAGTGAACATAAAGGATAAATCCTACATTATGGGAATGGGGATTGATATTACCAACCTAAAATCAGCGGAAGAAGAGATCAGCCTTAAAAATACAGAGCTTTTAAAACTCAATGCCGAAAAAGATAAATTCTTCTCAATAATTGCACATGATCTTCGCAGTCCTTTTAATGTATTGCTTGGTTTTACAACGATTATTGCAGAGGAACTGCCTTCGCTTACACCTGATGAGATTCAAAAAATCGCACTGACTCTGAGAGATTCGGCTTCTAATGTTTACAGTTTGCTTGAAAATCTTCTGGAGTGGTCTTTAATACAAATAGGACTAAAAAATTTCAAAAAAGAGCCATTTTCCCTTAAATCCAAGATTTACGATTGCTCAGAATTAATTGAAAATTCCGCACTCGAGAAGGATATTGAAATAATTAGCGACATTCCTGATAACCTGGAGATTGTTGCTGATGGCAATATGGTAGGGACTGTGATCAGAAACCTGCTTTCCAATGCTGTAAAATTCACCAAAAATGGTGGGAAAATTAAGATCGAAGCGAGGTTGGTCAATGAAGATGAAATTCAAATATCAGTAAGCGACACAGGCATTGGGTTATCAAAAGATATGCTCGGCCGTCTTTTCAGTATTCATGAAAAAACAAATCGCACTGGAACAAATGGCGAACACAGCACGGGTCTGGGACTGATTATTTGTAAAGATCTCATTGAGAAGAACGGAGGGACTATCTGGGCAGAAAGTGAGGTTGGCAATGGCTCAACATTCTACGTTAAGCTGCCGGTGCGTTAATAATCCAATTCGAAACTTTGCGGCCCGTAAGCATGTATTATAAACGACAGCTTGCCATCTTTTATTTTCACAGACTTTGCAAGTTTTTCACCACGGAGATTTACCGGAGTCGCCGTTTTGAATTTTGAGCCCGCTGGCAGAGCAACCTCAATTTCCCCGGTGATGCCGGCCTGGTCCCAAACACGCAGAATGGTACCGCGGCCATCAGGATTTGGACCGAAAGCTGTTAATGCAACCCCTTTACGTGATATGCTAATGCCTGCCTGAGTTACAGGCAAGGTTCCGGGGTTGCTTCTCGACCGGCCAACTTTTAATGGAACACGAGTTTCCATAGCAGGTGTGTAGAGGGCAGATTCAGAATTAAATTTATCGAATGACCATAACCTGACCCGTGAGCTCATACGTTCGCCATTGCCTATCCAGGCGACAAAATTGGTGCGCCAATGATTATTATACAAGTTGATGTATACATATGGCCTGGATGGCTCATAACGTTTATCAAACTGATATTCGCCAGAAACTCCAAGGCTAACAACCGGAGAATCTTCGGAACAGAGTCCAACACCCCGGCCGGAATTGCCATCGTAAACGGCAACACCGGTATTGATCCATGACATATGGTAATTCGAATTATCGACATTGAAATCCGATATCGGATCCATGTCGGCTCCAAGTCGGCCCAAACGGAATTTCGGATTATCAATTTTAAAAGGAAGACAAATCCAGCCTGCTTCCGGCCAGCCATCAGGTTGTTTTTGCCAGCTCACCTCGAGGTCAGCCAATGGAGCTGACACCGGAAGGGTAAGCTTTATTGAGATCCTCTGGGGTTGTCCCGGACCAGGAATGGTACCAGTCATAACAGCAGAAACATCAATCGGGCTCTTTTTGAGGGTCAGCGTCATGTTCCGGGGCAATGCCGACCGGTAGATGCTATCCTTCGGCATGTCAAAAGCAACAAAGCACACTTTATGTCCGGTATACTGAGGATAAAGCGATTTAGCCAGCCAGTCGGCAAGATCTTTATAGCCAAAACGCTCATAAAGGTACTGGCCAAAGCCCTGGGGAGCCGACTGATCAACCAGTTCATTGCCGGAACGCTTATCAATCAGACTAATGATTCTGCCAAGTTTTGCATCGAAAGTGGCTTTAAAGAACGGGCTTTCGATAAC
>CAILAQ010000270.1 GCA_903832165.1 uncultured Bacteroidota bacterium
CGGAATATCTCAAAGAATACAACCATTATTATTCCACAACATTTTATCCCTGCATTCAAACCGGCAAAAACTTTCGTAGCCAAGGTTAAAGATCAGGTTAGAAAGAAAAAGTAGTTCCTTATTAACAAATTGAGTTTATCATGCCAAGCGGAAAAAAACGCAAAAGACATAAGATGGCAACCCACAAGCGTAAGAAGCGCTTGCGGAAAAATCGCCACAAGAAAAAGAAATAGTCTTTCGATAAATTTGCATAGCATAAACCTAAGGAGTATCTCTTTAGGTTTATGCTGTTTATTGGAAAGACATTATCTCCATTTACTCTTCTCCCAAAAGAATTACGAGTTGTGAGTAATGAACTTATTATCGATGCCAGCGCTAGCGAAATAGCAATTGCGCTACTTGAAGAAAAAAAGCTGGTTGAACTCAACAAGGAAAAATCCAACATACAGTTTTCGGTAGGTGATATTTACCTTGGCAAGGTTAAGAAAATCATGCCTGGGCTTAATGCTGCTTTCGTAGACGTAGGTTATGAGAAGGATGCTTTCCTGCATTATCTTGATCTTGGACCCCAGTTTCAATCACTGAATAAGTACCTTAATCAGGCACTTAACCGGAAGACTAAAATTCCGATACTGGATAAGTTCAGAACCGATCCGGATATTGACAAACATGGCAAAATTGCTAACCTGATTAAGGCCGGTCAGGTCATACTCGTACAGGTAGCAAAAGAACCTATCGCTTCTAAAGGACCCCGTCTAACCAGTGAAATTTCATTGGCTGGCAGAAACTTGGTTTTGTTACCTTTTTCGGATAAGATTTCTGTTTCTACAAAAATCAAATCTGATGAAGAACGCGACCGGCTGAAGCGATTAATAATGTCTATCAAGCCTAAGAATTATGGAGTTATTGTCAGGACGGTAGCAAAGGAGCGTAAAGTAGCGGTGCTCGATGCTGAATTGAAATCCCTGGTGGAAAGATGGGAATCAATTTTCCAGGACATTAAATCCATTGAACCTCCGTCACTCGTACTTGGAGAACTGAATAGAACGTCTGCTATATTGAGAGACATCCTGAATCCGTCTTTCAACAGCATTGTTGTTAACGATCAGTCCCTGTATCGGGAAATACGTGATTATATCGTCACTATTGCACCGGAAAAACAGAAAATTGTCAAATACTATTCCGGAAACACTCCAATATTTGAACATTTCGGAATCGATAAGCAGATAAAGACCTTATTCGGGAAAACCGTTTCTTATAAAAGCGGAGCCTACCTGATTATCGAACATACCGAAGCCCTGCACGTGATTGATGTCAATAGCGGCAATCGTTCCCAGTCAGCAAATGACCAGGAAACCAATGCCCTTGATGTAAATCTCTCAGCAGCTGATGAAATCGCCCGGCAACTTCGTCTGAGAGATATGGGCGGAATTATCGTTGTCGATTTTATTGATTTGGTTAAAGCTGATAACCGCCAGAAGGTTTGGGAGCGGATGAAGGAGGCAATGAAAGCCGACCGCGCCAAGCATCATATTTTACCGGTAAGCAAATTCGGACTGATTCAGATAACCCGCCAAAGGGTCAGA
>CAILAQ010000271.1 GCA_903832165.1 uncultured Bacteroidota bacterium
GGTGGTTGCGTATGGAAGAATTGCCTCGTTGCTTGAGGTGGGGACGGGGTTTCATCCGGAGATGACCGGCCGGGAAAACGTATTCATGAATGGGGCCATTATGGGTATGTCGAAGCGGGAAATCCGCTCGAAGTTTGATGAGATAGTTGCCTTTTCCGGAGTGGAGAAATTCATTAATACACCGGTTAAACGATATTCCAGCGGGATGACAGTTCGCTTAGGATTTGCAGTAGCTGCACACATGGAGCCGGAAATATTGGTAGTGGATGAGGTGCTGGCTGTGGGGGATGCCGAATTTCAGAACAAGTGTCTCGGAAAGATGGAGGATATCAGCCAGAGTGAGGGACGAACCATTCTGTTTGTGAGCCATAACATGACAGCAATAGAACGACTATGCAAAACGGCTGTGGTTTTGGAGAATGGAAGTATTGCATATAATGGTGAGGTAAAATCAGGGGTAACCTACTATCTCGATAACAAAGCCCCTGAAGGAGAATCTATATTGAGTGGATTGCATCAGGCGCATCCTGAAGTTATTGTAAATGAGATTTTGCTCAATGGCAGTCCGGTTTGTAATGCACAGGTAACTGCTGACCCGGGTATCCTGAATTTCAAGATTCAGGGAACGCTTACCTCTCCAAAGAAAATGGCCATAGAGGTAAGGTTTTACGATAAGCGTGAATCTTTGGTGGCACTATATAGCCCGGGACATTTGTATGGCAGGCTCCATGAATTCGGCGAGGGACCATTTGAGATCAACGAAAAAATACAACTGCCCAATAACCTGACCTCAGGCGAATACATTCTCGATATCGATTTGACCCGCCCGAATATTGAAACTTACATGCATATTCCGAAGCAGGTGAGGCTCCATGTTAAAGGGATCTCCAGTGTGACAGGCTTAGAGTTCAAATATGAAAACTGCGGTTATCTGATGCTGAAATAGATGGATGATCTTTTAGAAAAATATCAGGCAATCAATGAATCGTTTTCAAAAAAACTGGTTTTCCGGTTAGGGATCGAAGCCGGTTTTTTCTCGGAATATAACAACATGATTCTGGCCATGGCTTATTGCCTGAAGCACAGGATCCGGTTCACTCTTTACTCAGAAAATGCCTGGTTTAGTCACCGGGGCTGGACGGAGTTTTTTGAGCCGTTTTGTGACCAGGAAACTTCCCGGCATCATATGCTGCTCAATCACCGTGAAGTTCCGCCACCTCCCGGAAAAAGAACAATGTTACTCTCTGCCTGGACCAAGCTCCTGCATGGTGTCGACTATTTTACCTGGCAGCTTTGGGCCGAATTCCGTAACCGGGAAACTGAGCAGGAAACATTTGACATTCCTGAACTTGGTATAAAAGGGCAGCTTCGGGATGCCTGTTGGGCATTAACCGATATTACCTGGCGCTACAATCCATCCACTCAGAAAATAATTAAGGAGCTCATTGATTCTGTATCCCTTCCATCAAATTATGTTGGGTTCCATATCCGCGGGGGAGATAAGTTCAAGGAAGACAAGCTTCATCCGGCAAGTGCCTATTTTAATGATATGGCTAATCACACTAATTGCCGTAATGCCTTTGTACTGACCGATGATTATCGAATTATTGAAGCCATTCGAAAGGAATATTCGGATTGGAAAATCTTTACGCTATGCCAAGAGAATGAGAAGGGCTATTATCATCAGGATTTTTTAAAAGAGGATCCGGAAGTCATCAGAGAACAAACTCTAAGGCTTTTTGCCTCAACCGACATACTTCTGAAGTCGGAACTGTTTATCGGCACCTTCACTTCTAACCCGGGGATGTATCTGGGGATGAGGATGGAGCCGGA
>CAILAQ010000272.1 GCA_903832165.1 uncultured Bacteroidota bacterium
GGCAGTAGGCAGTTGGCAGTTGGCAGTTGGCAGCAGGCCAAGATGAACCGTGTAGGGGAGGACCCGCGGGTCCTCCCGTTTGAAAAGACGGCAGCAGGGGGCAATTTTTGCAATTTATTTCGATAAACTTACTAACCAAATCGAATAAGGACTATGATAGTCGGATATATTCAAAACGCACCTCGGTTCGGGGAGAAAAAGGCAAATTTCGAAGAAGTTGCAAGCCTGGCAAAAGGGCTGAAGGCCGATTTGTTGGTTTTGCCTGAGCTCTTTGCAACCGGTTATACGTTCACTTCAAAAGAGGAAGCGCTGGGGCTGGCGGAAACGGGAGATGGGCCAACGACAGCATTTCTAAGGCAGCTCTCTTTAGAAACCGGAGCAGTAGTGGTAGGTGGGTTTATCGAACAGGAAAAGGACCGGATATACAATTCTGCGATAATGATGTATGGCGATAAAGAGATTGGCACTTATCGGAAAATTCATCTTTTTAACAGGGAGAAGCTCTGGTTTTCGCCCGGCGACAAGCCTTTGGAAGTTTATCAGGTTAAAGGAATGGCAATTGGGATGATGATCTGTTTCGACTGGTTTTTCCCTGAAACAGCCCGTACGCTGGTTTTGAAAGGTGCTCAGATTATAGCTCATCCATCAAATCTGGTAATGCCATATTGCCAGACTGCGATGGTTACCCGGTGCCTTGAGAACCGGGCATTTGCCATTACAGCAAACCGCATCGGCCGGGAAACCAGAGGCGGGGATGATTTCAATTTCACCGGAGGAAGTCAGCTTACCGGTTTCGATGGAACTATACTTTCGAGCGCACCGCTGGATAAACAATATGCAAAAACGATTGATATCGACATTCATAATGCTGACAATAAACTAATTAACCCATATAATGATTTGATCGGGGATCGAAGAGAAGACTTTTACTATTAGCCAAAATCCCGAATTAGTCATGAATAATGTTGGCAAAATGCAATGAAATAAAATTGAGTACTCCATGATTACAAGCTGATATACCCTGAAACAACAAAAATATTTACGAATGAAAAACTCGAAGTTTTTGCTCACCGCTGCCCTCTGCATCCTGTCTGTAGCAGGAATCCTCGCACAGGGAACCCAGGCAGATTATGACAAAGCTAAAAATCTAAGCAAGCTGGTTGCTGATAAAACCTTGCATGCGGGAGTCAGACCGGAGTGGGTCGGAAAGACCAATGCCTTCTGGTATTCCACACTCACAGAAAAGGGAACCGAGTATTACCTCGTTGATGCGGCAGCCGGCAAAAAGGCAGCCGCTTTTGATGTAGAAAAGCTTGCAGCCCAACTTTCGACATTATCCAGCAAACCCATCAAACCTTATGAGCTTGCATTTCGTAATACAAAATTCAGCGATGACCTGAAAGTCCTGACATTCAATTCAGATGGTTTTGAGTGGAACTGGGATCTGAAAAAAAATAAACTGACCAAAGGAAAAGCGGCACCTATGGAACGCGGTGGCCCGCGCCAGGGACGAAATTGGAGTGAAAGCACCGATCAGCTCGACAATAAGCCTGTGGTATCACCAGACAGTCTGTGGGATGCCTTTGTAAGGGATTATAATATCTGGATAAAACCTCATAAAGGAGGGAGCCCCGTTCAATACAGCCGGGATGGAGTACCAGGATTTTACTATTCATCGTATAAAATCTACTGGTCGCCCGATTCAAAGAAACTGGTCGCGTTAAAGTTCAGGCCAGCCTGGAAGAGGATCATTCATTATGTTGAATCATCGCCGGCTGATCAGGTTCAGCCGAAGTATTCAGATGTTGAATATGCCAAGCCGGGTGATGAGGTGCCCTACCAGTTACCTGTTCTGTTTTTACGTGAAGATAAAAAACAGTTACCCATCAGTGATGATTTGTATTGGCAGCAGTATGACATCGACAGGTTTGAATGGAGGAAAGACAGCAAAACACTGACCTTTGAATTTAATCAGCGCGGACATCAGGTATACAGAGTCCTTGAAATCGATGGCACCACCGGATCAGTGAGGACATTGATCGGGGAAACAAGCCCGACATTCATCAATTACAGCGGGTATCGTTATCGATATGATACTGGCGACGGATCGGAAATTCTGTGGGCATCAGAGCGTGACGGATGGAACCATCTGTACAGGATAAATGGAAAAACCGGGCAGTTGATTAATCAGGTGACAAAAGGAGAATGGATGGTCAGGAAGGTAATATCTGTAAATGAAGAAAAGAAGCAGATCACTTTTGAAGCCAGTGGTAAAGAGCCGGGACAGGATCCTTATTTCATTCATGTTTACCGGGTGAATTTCGATGGTACAGGACTGAAGCGCCTCACAGAGGGTGATGGCAATCATTCGGTGAGTTTTTCAGCGGACCAAACACTGCTCGTGGATACCTGGTCGCGGGTTGATCAGCCGGCTATCACGGTATTAAGAAAAGCCAGTGACGGATCGGTGATTCTTGAGTTGGAAAAGGCCGATATAACCAAACTTCTGGCAACCGGGTGGAAACCGCCTGTGGTTTTCACAGCAAAGGCGCGTGATGGCAAAACCGATATCTGGGGAGTCATTATCCGCCCGATAAATTTTGATCCGAACAAAAAATATCCGGTGATTGAAAATATTTATGCCGGTCCTCAGGGATCATTTGTTCCAAAGACCTTTTCCACGCAAAACGGCATGCAGTCCTATGCGGAGCTGGGTTTTGTTATTGTTCAGATCGATGGAATGGGAACGGCCAACCGGTCGAAGGCTTTCCACGATGTATGCTGGAGAAACCTTGGCGACGCCGGATTCCCCGATAGGATTTTATGGATGCAGGCAGCGGCGAAAGAGAATCCGTACATGGACATTACGCGTGTTGGAATTTACGGAACATCAGCCGGCGGCCAGAACTCTACAGGTGCCGTTCTCTTCCATCCGGAGTTTTACAAGGTGGCTGTTTCCTCCTGCGGCTGTCAGGATAACAGGATGGACAAGATGTGGTGGAATGAGCAGTGGATGGGCTACCCGATCGGGGATTGGTACGAAACCAGTTCAAACGTGGTAAATGCTTCCAAGCTTAAAGGCAAATTGCTGCTGATCGTTGGTGAAATGGACCATAATGTTGATCCTTCATCGACAATGCAAGTTGTCAACGCATTGATTAAAGCAAACAAGGATTTCGACCTGCTGGTGGTTCCCGGGATGGATCATTCAAGCGGCGGGCCATATGGTGATCATAAAAGGATGGACTTTTTCGTCAGGCATCTTTTGGGAGTTAATCCTCCGGCCTGGGAATAATATCAGCAATTATCTGCCTAAGTTGATCACCCTAGCCATTGGGTTTTCTGCCAAAGCTTATAACTATAGTTTTTGCCTTATCTGATCTGGCTGATCTCTCTTGCCTTTGTGGTCAGCCAGTATTTTGCCAGCATATTCGGTACTTCCCAAACAGGAAGGCTGCCCTCCTTCAGATATCGGAGGTAATTCTGTGTAACCTGTGCAAAGTGGGCCTCATGACCGGGTCGCAGGGCATCGGGTATCTGAACATGGTATCCGTTTTCTATCGTTTCCACTGCTATACCCGGATATTTTGCAGCCAGCAGGGCAATTGCACCACTTAATCCATCGAGGTAAACCTGATCACCGGCCACAGGGAAAATGTAAAGTTCCGGCTTGAATTTCTGATCCGGTCCCTGCCTGATTTCAAGCCTGGCCAATGAGCCTTTCATCACGGAATAATGGGTATCGCCTCCACCTTCAGGCGCTTTATAATTCCAGGTAACGGATACCCTGACATTTATTCCTTTAAGCTGATAATTGATCTCTCCGTTAGAGAATATCTGTAGAACTGAATCAGCATTAACGTATGGGATCAGGTACTCAGGATAAGTGGTCAGACCGGTGACTTCCATAAACTGATTGCGTTGGATATCGGTTTTCCAGTGACGGGCTGAGGATATTTGTATATCCTTA
>CAILAQ010000273.1 GCA_903832165.1 uncultured Bacteroidota bacterium
AAACACGGAGGTGGAGCTGGTTTCCGTATCGGAATCCGAACTTGGAAGAATAAGTCTGCAGAAAACTCCAAACCAGGCTCTTGCCATCATCAAACGAAAGGAGCCGGTTCAGGCGGAATTCGATTTGGATACGAAGTTGCTTATCGGGTTGGATCAGGTACAGGATCCCGGAAACGTTGGAACCATTATCCGCCTCGCCGATTGGTTTGGCCTGGGAGGAGTAATTGCGTCCCCGGATTCCGCTGATTTCTTTTCTCCGAAAGTTGTTCAGTCGAGCATGGGCTCCATATTCAGGGTGAGGCTGATAACTTCAGAACTGGCAAAATTCATTAAAGCCATGAAACCCGGATTTCCTGTGTACGGCACCCATCTGGAGGGTCAGAATATTTACGCATCGGAATTAAAAAATCATGGACTGATCCTCCTCGGCAATGAATCCAGGGGATTAAGCCGGGATCTGATGGAAATGTCTACAGAAAGATTGTTTATACCTGAATTTTCTGAAGGAATTCATAAACCTGAATCTCTCAATGTTTCCATTGCCGCCGCAATTGTATGCAGTGAATTCAGGAGGAGAGGAAACGGCTGAACGAAACTGCCGCGAGATCGCCATCCATGGCTGAGGAAACAATTCCGCCCGCATAACCGGCACCCTCACCGGCAGGGAAAAGACCGGGCAGATCAGGATGATATCCTTTTTCAGGATCCCTCAAAATTCTTATTGGTGATGAAGTCCGGGATTCCACTCCGGCCATTATCGCTTCCGCAGTCATAAACCCTTTCATTCGTCGGCCAAAAAAGCGCAGACCATCGCGAAGCCTGAGACCAATGCTTTCAGGAAGCCATTCATGCATTGGGGAACAAACCAAACCCGGATTATATGAATGGTTCGGAAGGGAGGAAGAATTCTTACCGTCAACGAAATCCATCAATCGCTGAGCAGGGGCAATCTGTCCCTGGCCACCATATCGATAGGCTGATTTCTCAAGTTCTTCCTGAAATGCAATACCCGCAAACTCACCATGCTCACTATAGGCGGCCAGATCTTCGGGTCGGATTTCGACCACCAATCCACTGTTGGCAAAAGGGGAATTACGCAATGAATTCGACATTCCGTTGACAACAGATTCGTGATCTGAAGTAGCAGAAGGAACTATGATACCACCCGGACACATGCAGAATGAATATACACCGCGGCCATTAACATTCTTAACAAGGGCATATTCGGCCGCCGGCAGGTATTTACCGCGTCCCTCCCTGGCATGGTACTGAATCTGGTCGATAAGATGCTGAGGGTGCTCAATCCTGACTCCCATGGCAAATCCCTTGAGCTGCAGCTGAAGCTTATTCCTGTCCAGCATTTTGTAAATATCAAGGGCTGAATGGCCGGTTGCCAGGATAACTCCTTCACCCGGAATTTTATCCCCGGATGCAGTTACCACCCCTTTTGCCTTACCATTCAGGATAATCAGATCTTCCACGCGTGATTCGAAATGAAATTCCGCACCGTGGCTGACCAATGTTTCCCTGATAGCCGTAATGATTGCAGGCAGCCGGTCGGTTCCGATATGCGGGTGGCTGTCGTAAAGGATGGATTCATCGGCTCCGTGCAGATGCAGAATTTCCAGCACCCGCCTTACGTCGCCTCTTTTCTTGGATCTGGTATAGAGCTTGCCATCAGAAAAGGTTCCTGCCCCACCCTCACCAAAACAGAAATTCGAATCCGGATTCAATCCCTGGTTCCGGTTCAATATGGCGATATCCCTTTTGCGATCAGAAACATTTTTACCACGCTCCAGGATTATGGGTTTGTATCCCAGTTCAAGCATACGAAGCGAGGCAAACAGGCCGGCCGGACCAGCTCCGACCACGATTACCGGAGCAGCGGAAGCAACATTATTCCATTGATAATTTTGCAATGCGGGTTCCAAGGGCTCATCCACAGCTATACTCACCAGCAACCTCACCACGATAGGACGCCTGCGGGCATCCACAGATCGCTTAAGAATTCTGAATTCAGTCACCAGGTTTGCTGAAATACCAGCAACCTGACAGGCTTTCTTTCTTATTTGCTTTGGGATCGATGCATCCTCAGGATTGAGGGTTATTTCGACTTCACGCATGCGGTTTCAGGTTCAGATTACTTCGATTGTTCAACATGAAAAGCAAGGATTACCATTCTGGAAAAAATCCCGTTAACACTGGTAATATATTGCTGAAATTTTTCATCCGCAGGCTTATAGAATTTATCAGTCGGCTGAGGCATCAGATCGAGCATTCCGACTGAGAATTTCAGTTCAGCCGCCACCTTTGCCATGGAAATATAGAAGTCGCAACCTACACCAAGCTCAATATTAAAATCATAAGGCCTTAGGACCCGCGTGGCTTTTTGAAATGTTTTACCAAAACTTCCTTGAAGGTCTACCCGGGGATTAACTCCTGCAAGTAAATAAGGAGCATAGTTATTTACCCTTTGAGAGCGGTATTTTAACAAAATGGGAAAATCTAAACTGATACTCTCAATAGACCATGAAAATGTTTGAGCACCAGAAATATTTGTTAC
>CAILAQ010000274.1 GCA_903832165.1 uncultured Bacteroidota bacterium
CGCCTTGGGTTGGGGAGCAATCAGGTACTAATTGATCATTAAAAATATAATTAGGTAACCCGGTTTTTCAGAATAATTTAATCGGTTGCTTTTATTTAGTCTCATTATCAATAACATAAATTTCGTTAGATATTGATTTTATTTTTAAGTGATAACCGGACTATTTTAATCCCAAAATCCTGAATATTTTAGTGTCAGGTAAACGATTAAAAGTTCGGGAGATGAATAATGTAAAACTGCATTTGGCCCTTAATATTCTTTTAGGGCTTGTACCCTGTTTATTAGTTAGCTGTTCCGATAACCAGGGACGCGAAAACCTGCCTGACCGTGGATTCTGGTCGGAAAGACCGGCGCAGACCTGGGAACAGGCGCTGGTAACAGGTAATGGAACGATGGGCGTTCTGGTGATGGGTCAGCCTCTTTCCGACACGCTGATTCTGAGTCATGCAAAGCTGTATATGCCGTTGCATGAACCTTTGCCACCGGTTAATTCTGGTGAAAAGCTCGATTCGATCCGTCAGATGATGTTTGCCGGAAAGTATGGATCAGCCTCACAGTTTGTTGTCGATCTTACACATCGCGAGGGGTGGGGAGGCAAGCGCTGGACCGATCCATTTGTTCCGGCATTTGATATCAGGATTCAGATGGATGGAGATACGCTGGTTTCGGATTACCGCAGGTCAGTGAACTTCGCTTCAGGTGAGGCCTCGGTGCAGTGGAAAGGAAAACTGGGGATGTATTCCAGAAAAGTTTTTGCTTCACGGACGGATACCCTGGTGGTGATCTCTGTTAAGGGTCCCGGCAAAGGATTGCTTAACTGCAAAATTCGCCTGGCCGACCGTCCTAAAGACAATTCCTGGTGGCAGGGGTTGTACAATAAAACCTTCCGTGCCTCAACAATAGCATCAGAAAAAGGATGGCTTTTTTATCAGGGATCATTTGATAAGGATTGGGAAGGGAGCCTGAAAGGAGTGGCTGGTGTAATGAAGGTGATCAATTCCGGTGGCCGCTGTGAACCGATGGGATCAGAAATGATTGTTAAAGGGGCCAATGAGCTGCTTCTTCTGGTTAAAGTTGAACCCTCGTTCGTGAGGAATGAATTGTCGGAAGGAAGTCTGCAGTTGACCCTTCAGAAAAAAGTGAATTCCGTGAAGCCGGACTATGCGAAGCTGCTGAGCCGCCATGCAAAAGTTCATGGCGAACTTTTTAGCCGGGTATCACTTGATCTGAATGGAGGCAGCGACAGGGGGCTCTCTTCAGAAGAACTGCTTAAGAGATCAGCTAAAAAACCGGTTCCGGCCATGCTTGAAAAGGAGTTCGATGCTGCCCGCTACAATATTCTGTGTGCTGCGGGTATCATGCCTCCGAATCTTCAGGGCATCTGGGCCGGGACAACCGCACCACCCTGGTCGGGCGATTTTACGCAGAATGGTAATCTGGAGGTTGCCCTGGCTTCCATGCTCCCTGGTAACATGCCGGAGTTGATGGATGGCTTTTTCAACTATCAGGAATCGTTGCTGCCCCAATATCGCGAGAATGCACGCAAGTTGTATAATACAAGAGGCATACATGTGGCATCCCGCACAAGCTCACACGGACTGAACAACCACTTCGACCGCACCTGGCCTATGACTTTCTGGACTGCCGGAGCTGCCTGGATGTCGGAGTTTTTCTACGATTATTACCGATATACTGGTGACCTTGGTTTCCTGAAAAATCGCGCACTTCCTTTCATGAAGGAATCGGCCCTGTTTTATGAGGACTTCCTCATTCCCGGAAAAGACGGAAAATGGATATTTATCCCATCCTATTCGCCGGAGAACAATCCTGGCAACAGTCCCGACCAGGCTTGCATCAATGCCACAATGGATGTAATGGCGGCACGGCAGCTGTTTCGTAATCTGATAGAGGCAGGCACTGTGCTGGGCCTGCCAGCGGATACTGTTTCTCTATGGAAAAATATGCTTTCAAAGATGCCCGGTTATCAGGTCAATTCTGACGGAGCACTGCGGGAATATATGTGGGATTCCTTATCAGATAATTATGCTCACCGTCACGCCTCCCATCTGTACGGACTTTGGGATGAGACGGATCCGGATATCGCTTCAGACCCGAAACTAATGGAAGCATGCCGCCGGGCGGTCGACGAAAGAATGAAGGTCAGGCGTCAGGAAGACGGTGGGGTGATGGCTTTCGGTATGGTTCAGCTGGCCCTGGCAGCTGCAGCTGTTGGCGATGCCGTTGCTGTTCAGGATATGATCAACTGGCTTGGATCGGTATACTGGTTCCCGAATATGGTAACTACGCATAATCCGCATGAGCTGTTTAATCTCGACCTGTCCGGCGGATTCCCGGCGGTGATCATGAAATCACTTGTGTATTCCGAAACGGGTAAAATAAGCATTCTGCCTGCCTGTCCGCCCGACTGGAAAACAGGGGAAATCAAAGGAGTACTGCTCCGGGGACAGATCACTTTGCAATCAATGACCTGGAATGAAAAGGAGGTCAAAGTGGCTTTGGTATCCAAAATTGATCAGGTGGTTAAGGTATCCTTCAGAGGGAGTGAGGAAGTGAGGGAAGTGAGGTTGAAGAGGGGGAGGGTGGTGATGGTGGGGCTGCGGAGATAATTATTTCACCCCTACGGGGTTGTTGAAATAATACCATCAACCCCGTAGGGGTGTCATGATTAGCGGATTTAGGGGTGATTTAGTCATATATTATAAGAGCTGTATTATGCATCAAGCCAATCAAAAAGGTATTTATCATTGTATTCAATTTCAAATTGTTGCAACAAATCCAGAAATTCCAATTTGAAGAGGGTTTTTTTATGATGGCTTTCCTGGTTAAGTATGTAATTGTAAACATTATTTATCGCAGAAGGTGCGTACGAAAAAGCTCCAAATCCACCCTGCCAGGCGAATTTTCCTCTTGTCAGTTTCATGTCGTTAATCAAATTTGATGAATTATTTTTCACATCCCTGACCAAATCAGATAACGAGATACTTGGTTTGAGCCCAATAAATAAATGGACATGGTCGGAGACCCCGTTTACAATTATCGCTTTCTGGCCTTTTTCCGTAATAATGCCTGACATATATTTAAACACCTCATCGCGCCAAGGTTTTTGCAAAAGATTATGTCTGAATTTTACGGCAAAAACAACCTGAAAATAGATTTGAGAATAAGTATTTGCCATTCTTGTTTTTCCCTATATAGATGCACCTTTCCCTCCCAAATGGAAAAATTTCATCAAAATATTGCAACTAATTGGGCCGGCGGAAATCTCTGCGAAAGGAATTACCTTTACTCAAAGAGATATTGAAATTTATGGAACGCAGGGATTTTATTGTGGATGAAATTCAGAAATTTGGCCAGATGGTGTTAGGCCTCATAGGCAAACTGGTTCAAAGCCGCCTTACGCAGCAATATGATTTCAACCTGTCGATGGTTGACCTGGAATTTGAATCGGAAGCCGGGTTTACTTTGAAAATGCTTATCGAGATGGACTCCTCCAATCTGGAGGCTTTTCTCGCCAACCACCGGGAGTTAAACTCAGAAAACATTGAGCTGCTGGCCGATCTGCTGATCGAAATCTCTGATGATCCCGGCGTAGCAACTCAGGTTGCATTAGCCAGGGCAAAAGAGCTACTGCTGCTGGTCGATGTCAGGGAGCGCACCTATGCCATCGAACGCGCCGGCAAACTGGATTTTATCGAAGGGAAACTCCGTACCACAGGTTTCTGAGTCTTCTGGCAACAGCTGAATGCCGCGGTAAGGGACGGGGTTCCCGCCTACGCGGGAATGACACCTCTCCGATGCCCATTTCTGTCGACTGCCACCTGCTGACTGCAAACTGCCAACTGCCGACTGAAGACTGCTGACTGAAGACTGCCAACTGCCAACTGCTGACTAATTCAACCCTCCCTGCCCGCGATACAGCTTAATCGGTTTATCGAGTTTCAGCTTCAGAACGGTTACATATTTGTCCTTGATATCCCCGGGAACATCAATATAAACTAATCCGGGAACAGGACTCCAGGAGATTTTGCCTACCACCTTTTGGGTTAATCTCCGGCCATTGCCAACAACCGTGATATCCTCAATTTTATTGATAAGACCTTTCAGCATCAGGGTGCCGCTGACATTGCCGTGGAGGAAAAGATAGAGAGAAGTGGAATCCTTTGAGAGGGTGGTCGGGCCATAAAAATGTCCCTGTGGAATGCCACCGACCGTATTGAAAACGGCTTCGCTGTGTTTTTTGTTCCAGGAACCGAGTTCCCTGAGGATGTTAATCTGTTCGTCCGGAATGGTTCCGTCTTCCTTTGGACCCATATCTAAAAGTAGATTGCCTCCGTTGGATACCGCGTCCACAAAAATCGTGATGATTTCGTAAGGTGTCTTCCAATTATCGTCGTGATGAAAACCCCAGTTGTCGTTGCTGGTCATGCAAAGTTCCCACCAGTTGAGTTTAGGACGTGAAACCGGGAAATTCTGTTCCGGAGTGTCATAATCACCCCAACCCTGCAACCGTCCGTTGATGATCGCTTTAGGGTTGCCTGCCAATATTATTGATCGCACTTTTTCTGATTCCCATTGCTCTGCACTATGTTCCCAGTCACCATCGAACCACCACAAATCGGGCTTGAACTGTGTGCTGATTTCGTTGATCTGGCCCTGGAAAAATTTGCGGAACCTGTTCCAGCGGTCGTAGTCTTTTTCCACCTGATATTTTGAGCTGTCCTTCAGGAATCCGGGATAATCCGGATGCGACCAGTCGATCAGCGAAAAATAGGCGCCACACTTGATATTTCTTTTCCGAAGTTCCTCGAAAAAGGGTTTTATCATATCCTTTTTTGCCGGTGTTGACTTAACAATGCTGAGGTCATTCATTTTCGTATCATACATAGCAACACCATCGTGATGTTTTGTGGTAACCACAGCATATCGGGCCCCACTTTGCTGAATCAGCTCAGCCCAGGCTGCCGGATCATAATTTTTCAGGGTGAAGCCCTTGAGCTGCTTCATGTAATCAGGATAGCTGATCTTTTTATTGTGAAAACTCCACGACTCATCAATACCATCCACCGCATAAATTCCGGTATGGATGAAAATGCCCAGCTTGGCATCCGCAAACCATTGCATCTTTTCGCGGATGCTGGCCGGATCGATTTTTGATTGTGCTGGTAACTGCAGGAATAACAAGCTTATGATCGCTGAGGTAAGAATTCGTTTTATCATAGTATTTTTTTTAACCACTGAGACACAGAGAACACAATGAAACACGGAGATATAATTCAAAGATAGATAATCAACAACTCACGCCAAATCCTCTAATTAGAAAACAGTATAGATCTATATTTTTCTCTGTGGATCTCCATGCTCTCCGCGCCTCCGTGGTTAGCTTTAATGTACTTCCGTGGTTAACTTTAATTGGCAGTTACAAGTTTCAGTACATAGGTTTCACCCAGCAAGGTTTTGAAAGTCAACTGATCGCCAGCCAGGATTTTCAGCTGGTTTTTCCCGGAAGTCAGTCTAACCTGTTTTCCGGGCCATGGGTTTTCTATGATGCATTCGCGGCCTTTTTCACTTGTAATCTTTACATAAGGAATGTTCCCTGCCTTTTTTTCAGATGAAACCAGGAAAGCTCCCCAGGTTCGCAGGTTATCAAAACTGGCATTTTTTCCAGCTGGCCAGGCAGGAAATACACGTATTATTCCTTCATAGCCCTGCAATAGCATTTCATTAATGCAGGAAGGAACAGCACTGAGTGTTTCGGTGAGTCCGCCTGATTGCGGAATCCAAAGGTTGGGCAGAGCTGTTTTCGCTATTCTTTCCTTTAGTCTGATGAGAATCGTATCCGGATTAAAACCAACTCTGACAGCTGTAGTGAAATAGGTTTCTATTCCATTTCCAAGATTGTTCCAGTCGGCATCGCCACCCGGATCACTGTCCCACCGTCCGATTTCTTTGCTCAAAATCCCTGTAAACACAGGGTCAGTTTTTACTCCGGATATACCTCCCGGAAATCCATGCACGTAGGCCATCACCCTACCAAAACCTGGCTTTGTTCGGCTTTCTGAACCCGAGCTGGTTCCCCCTTCAGCCGCCTTGATCCTGATCTCTCCATTAATATTAGCCATTGGAACCGGATACAAATGATCGCGGATATGTTCCCATTTTTTGCGCTGCGGATCATCTTTCCCGAGAAAGGTGCTCATCTCGATAAACCCTTTGGCAAACATTTTAAGAAGACCGAGGGTATTGGTATTGTTGTAATCGCCCGAAATCATGTCTTGTCTCCAATTCGCAGTCCAAGGTCCAACCTCCCAGAAATTATCGTTGTAGCTGTTGTACTGCCCGTTTTCGTATTTCAGATAGTCTTCCCAGAAATTCGCCACTTCCCTGATAAATGGATAAACTTTAAGCGCATAAGTTGTATCATAGGTGTGATAAAATCGCTGGAACATATTGACAGTTAAAAATATGGCATCGCTTCTCTGTCCGCAGAACATATGACCACCTTCCAGGTTCAGATCTTTAATGCCATAGGTTTTCATCATTTTTTCTTCGGTCAGCGGATACATCGATGAGCTGAATCCTTTGGGCCCGATGCCCACCGGATAATATACCCCGCGGCTATTGAGAATTTCACGCGCGTGTTTCTTCGCCTTCTCCATATATTCCAGGATCGGCGTATCGTATGGATCTGTCAGGGAAATATGGTTTGATGAGAAGCAAGCCCACCATGGCGCTTGAAAATTATAATTGGTGTGATAGTCACCTTCCCAGGCATTTACTGCGTCGTCAGTGATTGAGTTGCCACATAATCCGGGAGGAAAATTTTTATTTCTGCTGCAACAGGCAAGCAGATACTGCGATCCGTAATAGTATTTCATCAAGGCCGTATCTGCAATTTCAATTCTCGATTCAGACCAAAAATGATTCCACCAGGCTTCGTTGGTTTCCTTCAGAATCGCAACGCTTTTCGGGCTTGTGTTTTGTGCCATGGAACAGGCTTTTTCCAAATACCGGGGATCATCATGGTTGGTGCAGAGA
>CAILAQ010000275.1 GCA_903832165.1 uncultured Bacteroidota bacterium
GCAGTTGGCAGTTGGCAGTTGGCAGTTGGCAGTCGGCAGCCTCGAAGAGTTGTCTTTCCCGCGAAGGCGGGAACCCCTTTCCTTACCACGGCATTAAGCAGACACCCGACACCTTCTTAAACGTACATCAGGAACAGTATCAGCGGGATGATAATTCCAATAGCAGTGTAGGTTATTCCTCTCCAGCCTTTTATACTGTTTTTGCCTGATCGGATAATGAATAATCCTGAGCCGGCTAAGATAAATAAGGCAACACAGAAGATATCTGAGAACCATTTCCATGCAACACCGGGATTGTAATGCAGATAGTTAAACTCATTTAATATCGGCCGTTTGCGAATGGTTTCCAAAGTCCCTTTGCCGCTCTCGAGATTTACCTCAACATTCCCGTGCATCAGAAATACTTTTAACATTGAATTCGACGGGAAGTAGTGTTTTTTATACTCCTTGGGTACATCGATATCCTCAAGAAATGACTCGATCCACTCTTTGGTTATGCTGTCGCGGTTTATTTTTTCACTTAGGGTGACATCGAACTTCTTTATAACATAGTTTGGATTCCAATCGCGAAGATGATTCAGTGCAATGCCGGAAACAGCATAGATAATGCACATTCCGAAAAACAGGTAACCCAGATCCCTATGCAGGATGTAATTTAGCTTTCTTAACTTCATGATTTATTTTTTCTCGGTAAGACTTTCAATTTCAAGCGAATAAAAAGAAATATATTCTTTGCCGCCTGCAGCAATCTGTTCGCGGTATCCCTTTATCTGATCAAACTGTGTGGTGATGGCTGATTCATCCAATCCCTTGGATTCTGCATCATAGGTGTGCGTAGCTTCTTTTAACTGAAGCTGAATACCATCCTTTAATTCTTTTTCCCAATTTGCCAGGTAGGTTTCATCAACGCGATCCTCCTTCAGAAATCCGGTAATAATTACATCTGATCCTTCCCATTCAACTCTGAAGGATGGCACGGCATTGGTAGCCAGTACTTTAAAACTGTTTTCGCCAAGAAACAGCCTTTTCCCGCTCTCCCGGCAAATGTGCTCAACCATACCTTCAATTCTTATCAGTTTCCCCATCATCTCAGGAGCCTTGGTGGTAATTTCGCTCAAATTAACAGGAATAGCTTCATCCTGAGTGGTTTTCGTGTTTTTGCATCCCGAAAGCAGGATAGTGATCAGCAGGACAGGGAAAATAAATGCTTTCATCTCATTTTCAGTTGGTCGTGGGCGAATTTACTGATTCGTAGCAAACCTTTCGGGAGATTAACTAATCTTTAACACAACTTTCCGGCACTTGAATAAAACACTACTTTTGGAAGCATGAAACTATTCTTAGCTTTCACGGTGATACTACTTTTGACTGCTGTTTCTGTAAATAGTCAGGAAGCGGACAAAAAGAATACTGATTATATAGAGATTTTTTCCACTGCATTTGACGGTGCCCAGATAGCATTCCACATACGTCCTGAAGGAAGGTATGCCAATGTGAAAGGTTCGCCTTATCTGGATTCAGTCTGGAGATCAGGTCGGATATTCCTGAAGGCCGATACAATCGGTTCTGAATTCCTGGTTCGATATAATGTTTACGGTAATGAGATGCAGTTTCTCCACAAATCCGACACGTTAGCCATATCCAATCCTTTAATGGTTGAAGTAATCCTGCTGGCCGGACATCGTTTCGAATACCTGCCTTTTCTTTGGAATAAGAATGAGAATATGGCCTGGTTCAAGATTATAGCCGATGGGAAAGCCAGGTTTATGGTGCGTTACAGCTCCAGACTGGAGACTGGCACAGACCCAGTTTCCCCTTATCATTGTCAGAATTCGGCTGATCGTTTTGTCTCCGGAAAACATTATTACTACCAGCTGTCAGGGATGGCAATGCCGGCTGAGATGCCTGCTAACAAGAATGCATTCCTTTCAATAAAAAAGTTCAATAGTCAGGAAATTATAGATTTTATCCGGTCGAAAAGAATTAGTTTTCGCGATGAAGAGGATATGAATGTTTTATTTTCCTGGATTAACCAATCACTTAATTAAGAATGAATAAGCGAATCTGGATGATAGTTCTGGGTATGACAATATTACTGTCAGGCTGCATGAAATATGATGAAGGCCCTTTAATGAGTCTATATTCAAAGGGTATGAGAGTTTCAGGGAGATGGTATTTTCAAACTGTTCAGTATGGATCTAAAGATTCAACCAGTGCCTATACCTACCAGCAACTTGAATTCTCCTATATAAAATCAATGGATGGCGGGGTGGTTATCTGGAATCACAATTTACGGGCGACATCAGCTGACGATTACCCTCTTCAGGGAGGTATCTGGAAATTTATTGCCGACCGCGACTCCTTTCAGATGATTCTTTACAAAAACCTGATGAGAACGGATTCGGTGATTTATCAATGGAAGATCAAGCGATTAGCCTATACGGAATTCTGGCTGGAGCGAACGATTAAGGATACCGTTACGCATCGGTGGGCGCTGATTAAGTACGCATTTTAGAGCTGACAGCTTTAAAAGAAAGATCTGCCAACTTAAAGAAAAGAAAAGTTGGCAGATCTGAGGTTTAGGAAAGGTTGATGTTAGCTAGTAGTCTTTCTGTGGATCTTTTTTGGTTGAAATCGGCTGCATTTTGGTATCCCACCAAACACGGGAACCAAACATTCCATTATCAACATTCTGCACACCCTGTCGGGTTTTTGCTTCAACCAGGTTTTTCCCGTTGTAACTTTCCTCAGCAGGTGAGTAAGCTAAGCGAAGAGGAAGACCTTTTCCAGGGTATTCAGTAGCTTCCAGCTCGTATTCGAAGATACGCGAAGGGGTGTGTGTCCTGCGGATCTCAGCATAAGCCTCAACTCCCTGACCGAAAATTGCCATCCACTTTTGCTCTGTAATCAGCTCAATGGCCTTTGACTGGCTGTAAGCAACCTTATCGCCCGCCAGATAGGCATCTGCTGCGTCACCAACGCCCCAGAGGTCGAGACTGGCCTTGACGGCATCTTCATACATTGACTTTGCATTTTCATTCTTTCTTGCCATATGTTCGGCAATATAGAATTCTACTTCAGAGAACTGGAGCAGGTAGAGGGGAGCGTTTGCCGTATAGGCAATTGCTGTGCCCAGCAATGAACGCTTGGCCATAGGTGGCTGGCGGGCTGCGCCGTTCTGCTGGCCCACATATTCACCATCCTCGGCACGTGGCTGTGCAAACACTGGCAAACGCGGGTCATTCCTGAGTTTCATGAAATCAACTGCAGTTTGAGAGATTCCCTGGTCGGTTCTGGAGAACAGCGTATTGTATATCGGATTCTTATAGGGTGCAGCACCAACATAAACAAGCTTGCAGTTGTCGTCATTGCTTTCCATTATTGGAAACTCTGTCGGGTTCTGCAGCATATCATGTATGCGCATATCGGCATCACTCCAAGCGTCACTTGCGCGGTTCAATAGTCGCAGACGCAAAGAGTTGGCGAATTTTCTCCATTCTGCAGGATCGCCACCATAGATAAGATCGCCACTTCCAAAATTATCCGTGGCGGTTTTCAAGATCTCGTTAGCCTTTAAAAGGACGGTATCAATCAGTGATTTATAGATCAATTCCTGCGAATCATATGCAGGAGTGAGATCACCATCCGCTTTAAATCCTTCAAGTGCGTGAAAGTAAGGCACATCACCAAAAACATCTGTAAGCTGGGAGAATTCCCAGGCTGTCATTATCATGGCAGCGGCATGCAATGCATCATCCTTGAGATCTGTGGTTGTTGTGGCATAATCCGCAGTCTTGTCAAGGACAATCTTGAAGTTCTTCATGCAATTCTGATACGGGCCTCCAAAGAAGTCGTCCATTTGTGCAGCACGGAGCTGGTATTTGTCTTCGTCGATATATTGAATTTTTGTCCATTGCTGACTCCAGCAGCCAAGGTATGTGTGCTGAATCCAGCCTCCGAGCCAGCGATCGACGCTCATATTGCTGGCAGCAGTAAAAATATTGATTGCTGGAACATCAGTCGGTGAGTTGGGACTGGTGTTCATTTCCTCAAAATTTTTGGTGCAGGAGAGTCCGATACCAACCATGAGGAGCAGCACCAGACTTATTTTTGTGATTTTTTTCATTGCTCTTTGATTTACAGTTAACATTTGGATCATGGATTAAAGGGTAATGCGAAGGTTAAATCCGATACTTCTGGAAGTAGGGATCATGTTACTTTCTACCCCTTGCACGTTACCGGCGCTAAATGAGTTTTCCGGATCAATTTGCGGCATATTTTTCCAGATAATCCACAGGTTACGTCCGATCAGGGAAAGGTTCATGGAGCTGAAGCCAATCTTTTTCATCCATTCCGGCTTGAAGGTGTATCCAAGATTGAATTCACGTAATTTAACAAAGCTTGTATCATAAATACCCAATTCGGTTTTTCCCCAGAATCCTTCAAAGAAATCCTGAGCTCCTGCATAAGCTTCGGTATTTGTAACCGGTGCGGAAACTTCGGTTCCTGCTTTATCAACGAAAATGACACTTCCATCGGTACCGAGTTTTCCATAAACACCATCGGCAAGAACACCGCCACCCTCTTCAAGCGGGTCTCTTACATTTTTACCGTTTGGATTAGTCGCAGCAGTTTCAGCGAGAACACCCGAGTAGCATCCAAACCATTTTGTAATGGAATACATGTCACCACCGGCACGAAAATCTACCAGAAAACTAAAATCGAAGTTGCCATAGTTAAAGCTGTTTCGGATACCGCCAGTGAAATCGGGAGTTACATTACCAAGGATAACATCCTGCGATGTACGGTAATACATGCCAGTTTCGGGATTAATCAGGGGACGGCCTGAGTATTGCACCAATTCATTTCCAAGGGCATCAGTCTGTATCGCTTTGTTTTCCCTTACTATCCCGCGGCCGTACATAATTCCGTAAGGCATTCCCGGACGTGCCTGAACCTGCATTCCCCATGATCCTGCATAAAGGTTGAGGAAGGTAAGATCTTCGGCAAGGCTGACAACCTTAGAACGGTTGCGACCATAGTTAAATGTTAAATCCCAGTTGAAGTTCTTGGTTTGAATCGGCCGGGCATTGATTAAAAGTTCGATACCCGTATTCTGAATTTCACCGGCATTGATCATTTTAGTTCCGAATCCTGTCGTGGACGAAACGGCTATCTGCATGATCTGATCAGTCGTATTGTCTTTATACCAGCTTAAATCGATGCCAACCCTGTTTTTTAATAATTTGATGTCAGCACCGAATTCCATGGAAGTGGTTTTCTCCGGTTTGAGTGCCAGCGGTGGAATTGTGGTTGTATAGGAAAGCCACGGATTCCCGAAGAACGGCTGTTGTGAGCCATAAGTTCCCTTTAACTGATAAGGATCAGTATCAGATCCTACTTGTGCCCAACCTCCGCGGAGTTTGCCATAACTGAGAAGATCACTCCTCAATCCCAAAGTTTCGGTAAAAATCCAGCCTAAGGAAACTGACGGATAGAAATAGGAATTATTATTCATTGGAAGGGTGGACGACCAGTCATTACGTGCAGTAAGGTCGAGGTATAATGATCGCTTGTAACCCAGGCTTGCTGTGGCATAAAGTGATTGAATCTCTTTATTGCTGAATAACAAACCGGTGGTGGGTGTTGATGCCGCATTGCTGACGGAGTATAAATCCGGAACAATGAGCTCTGCAACACTCGTTGACTGGAATCTGTTGGAAGCATGCATCAGGTTTGCACCTGCTGTGGCGGACAAATTGAAATTCTCACCCAGTTCACGATTGAATGAGAGGAGCAGGCTGGCATTGGTTTCATTTGCAAAATTGGAATAGGCATTGAAAGTTCCCAATTTCCAGTCGTTCGACATTTTAGCCCGCTTTTCCATGACTTCTTCAAAGAAGAAATCAGTGCCCACATTGGCTCTCAGGTTAAGATTGTCATTAAAGTCATACTGGAGACCAAAATTACCGAATATCCTGTCTCTTGAACGGGAGTTGGTATTCTTGTTCAGCGTCCAGTAAGGATTATCATGATAAGAGTGATTCCAGTTGTATGGTCTCTGGGTAACCGGATCAATAGTATTCCACTTTTCTTTCAGATCGGCATAATCCACCTGACGGCCCGACCACGATGACTGCTGAAGAATGTTGGCGCTGCTGTATCCGTTTCCGGGAATATTGTTGCTTTTGTTATGAACGTAGGTTCCTGCAAAGCTGATGCTGAACCTCGGGGTAAGATAGGTTTGTCCATTAAATGACACGGTGTTCTTGCCGAGATCAGTATTGGGCACGGTGCCCGACTGGGTAAAGTTTGACAGAGACAGCCGGAGGTTGGTTTTATCGCTTACCTTGGTCAATGACAATGTATTAGTCAATTCGTAGCCAGTCTGAAAAACGCTTCTGATATCATGTTGTGACGGAACCCATGGAGTAGGGGTCCGGATTCCGGTAATCGGATCGTAAGGAGAATTGTACTGGGTAATCAGCCTGCCATCAAGAGCAGGGCCCCAGCTTTCATCCACGTTGTCGTTCACTCCATTGCCATTGCCATCCACATAGGCAAATTCCCCGCTGTATCCCTGGCCGTATTTGTTTTGAAAGTCAGGAAAAATTAACGGACGATCAAACATTCCGGCAGATTCAAAGGAAATTCCCAGGCCCTGTTTTCCTTTGGCCGTTTTCGTTGTAATAAGAATTACCCCGTTGTTGGCCCTTGAACCATAAATCGCTGCAGCATTAGCTCCTTTTAATATTGAGATGTTCTCAATGTCTGAGGCGTTCATATCCTGGATCGCATTTCCATAGTCGACACCACCGTAGGCACCAAGACTGGTATAGTTGTTGCTCATAGGCACTCCGTCCACTACGAACAGCGGTTGGTTGTTGCCGGTCAATGAATTGTTTCCACGGATTACAATGCGGGATGAGCTCCCGACTGCGCCCGATGAGTTCGTGATGGTTACGCCAGCTACTTTACCCTGTAAAGTGTTGACGATGTTTTGTTCGCGAGATTTAGCGATTTCATCACCTTTGACATCCTGGACTGAATATCCAAGGGCTTTTTTGTCCCTCGGCTGGCCCAATCCGGTGACAACTATCTCGTCGAGCCCCAACACGTCATCTTCCATTTTGACGTTAATCGCTTTTAGGTCGGAAATGATAACCTCAAGAGTTTTCATACCGACAAAGGAGAATTGAAGCCTTTCGGTGTTTTCAGGAACAAGCAGGATATACTGCCCCTGGTCGTTGGTAGTGGTCCCGACACCCGAGTAGCCTTTGGCCATTACGGTTACTCCCGGCAATGTTTTGCCTGACATGGCATCGGTAACCGAACCCGTGATCTTTTTGTTCTGGGCATAGGTTACCTGCCAGCCGACCATAGC
>CAILAQ010000276.1 GCA_903832165.1 uncultured Bacteroidota bacterium
CCCTCCGTAATAAGCTTCCCCGAGTGAAAGGTCCGGGATAAACATATTCTTGTTATCAGCACCAACATTGAAAACCCTCAGTGAAGCCGGCAGCCCGAAATTGCTGATTGTCGGATCTCCAGGCAGTGTGATAACCAGCTCTGCCTTATTGATCGTCACTCCGTCATTAATCTTGTTCATCATGGCCTCAGGGAGCTTCAGATTCAGCTTCGTGCGCAGGCCTCCCATGCCCTGAAGATATACTTCCGGATGAATATCGAGGGAATCATTGATTTTATTTTCAATCTGGCTGCCGGAATAATTGTGATTAAACAGATTGACCCAGCTGCAGTTGGAATTTATAACTATTTCATATTTAAGAGAATCCGTAACATCGTTGTGATAAAACAACTGAAGCCTCGATTTTCCATTAGTCAGATCATAATAGATAATGGATCCGCCTTGCTCAACTGGGGCTGACTCAAGATACAACCCTTTGAAATAGGAGAGCCAGGTGGTATTATTCGAAAGATAGGCGGTATCGGTCCGGAGCAGTTTATTGCCAAAATCAGGTGATAACCTGATAAGAACGGAATCCTCATCGGGTTTTGGAAAATACTCATGAGTCCCGATACTGGCTGTCGGGTCATAAAACCCAGCCATGTTCTGAGTGGAGTAATAGGTGGAATCGAAATAAAGATCTTTGGTCAGTTCGTATACCCGAAAACTCTGAAGCTGTGTGGTATCGCCATAGTGTCCCTGATATTTCATCAGCAGCACAACTGAGTCAATCTGTGGATTTGTACCGAAATCAACCTCGTTCGACGACAAACGCAGCTGGGTCATCAGGCTGGCATTGGTTTTTCCAAAAATCGGGTCATTCATCGAACCCAACAGCGAAGATGTCCTTTTTTCTGAAGTAACAGAATCCTGCCGAAGGGTCATTGCCGAAATCACGGTGGAAGAATCCACCATGAAATGAAATTTTTCACCCGGAGGGGTGAGGTTCAACCCAATCTCGTCACTATTTGTACAATTGGAAAACGACAGGAAAATCAGGCTGCCGGTTAACAAAGCGATGCCAGTTCTTCTTAATATTGTATTGACCATTTATCTGTATGTAATAAAATCAGACCCCTAAAACATCCTTGTAAAAGGTCGAGTAAGCCTCAATAAAATTGTCGGGTTCCTGGTATTCCAGAAATGGCTTACCCGATTTTCTCAGGAATGAATCAACTTCCGGATTAATCACCTTGCTGCCGATCATTACCGCATCGGAATGGGTAATGGCCATCTGGCTGACATGTGCAAAATCTGGCACCGTTATAACGTCGACATCTGCAGGTTTAATGCCCGGCATCAGAATTTTTTGTTTAAAAGTCTCATGGAGAGGCTTATTAAAAGCATCCTGATATAAAGAATAGACCACTTTGGCGTGGCCGAACAAGGGGTCATCGTGAAATACCTTCTTCAGGTAAAGGGGGATTAATGAGGTAAACCAACCGTGGCAGTGCACCAGGTCGGGAGTCCACCTCAATTTGCGGACCGTTTCCAGTACTCCGCGGGCAAAAAATATGGCCCGTTCGTCATTGTCGGGAAATTCGGCACCATCTTCATCGTTCAAGATGGCTTTCCGCTGAAAATAATCTTCATTATCAATAAAATACACCTGCATCCTGGCAGCCTGAATCGAGGCAACCTTGATGATTAAGGGATGATCTGTTTCATTAATGATCAGATTCATACCCGAGAGGCGTATGACTTCATGCAACTGATTCCGGCGTTCATTGACCATACCGAAACGTGGCATAAAAGTTCGGATTTCCCTTCCGCGCTCCTGGATACCTTGCGGCAGTAAACGGCTGATTGTAGCCATTTCTGTTTCAGGTAAATAGGGAGTTATTTCCTGGGATATATAAAGAACCCTTGGCTTTTTCATCCTGTCGGATTTTTCCTTTCTGAAGGCAAAGGTATGAATAAATGAAGATATTCTATAATTGTTAACATTAGTAATGGGTTATCAACATCAAATTATGGCTATTTTCGTCCGCCATTTTTAATTGAAATGAAGATATTTGAAACTGTAAGTTCTACCCGGGAGCATATTCATGCGCTCACTGACAAGCACAAGAGGATTGGCTTTGTTCCTACCATGGGCGCTCTTCATGAGGGGCATCTTTCACTTGTGAGCCGTGCTGCCATTGAGAATGACAATGTTGTTGTCAGTATTTTCGTTAATCCTATCCAGTTCAATAATCCCGACGATCTTGAAAAATATCCGAGAGATCTGGAGGCCGATGTCCGGCTGCTTCAACCTTATCTGAAAGATGATGATATTATTTTTGCCCCGTCCCCTGCTGAAATGTATCCCAGGCCGGAAACACATCAATATGATTTTGGAACCCTGGCAAACGTGATGGAAGGCAGGTTTCGCCCCGGACATTTCAATGGAGTGGGTGTCGTAGTGAATAAACTGTTCAGAATAGTGGAACCCCAAACCGCCTATTTCGGGGAGAAGGATTTTCAGCAGCTGGCCATCATAAAGTGCCTCACCGTAATTGAAGAGCTTCCGGTACAGATCATTCCATGCGAAATTGTACGTGAACCGGATGGTCTGGCTATGAGTTCAAGAAATGTTAGGCTCACAACTGATTATCGAAGCATCGCTCCCATGATTTATCAGGCAATCAGTCATGCAGCAGCAAATATCGACCTGGGAACACCCCTGGAACTGAAAAAGATCATCGCTAAAACCCTGAACCGGACCGGCCTGGAGGTCGAATATGTGGAATTTGCAGATGAAACTTCCCTGCAGCCCGTTAAAAGATGGAATGAATCGGATAATATCCGCTGTTTTATTGCTGTTCAGGCCGGCGAAATCAGGTTGATCGACAATGTTAAATGCCCGAAACAATTCGGCCGGTAAAACCGTTTAACATTTTCTGTTCTGATTTTATTTAACTTTGCAGCCGCTTTAAAAGCTAAAAATGTTTATAGAAGTCTGTAAATCAAAGATCCACAAGGTAACGATATCTGAGGCTAATCTTCAGTATGTCGGAAGCATTACTATCGATGAAGATCTCATGGATGCTGCAAATCTCATTGAAAATGAGAAAGTTCAGGTCGTAAACATCAATAATGGCGAGCGCCTCGAGACTTATGTCATCAAGGGTGTACGCGGATCGGGGAATATTTGTCTTAATGGTCCGGCTGCCCGCCTCGCCCAGATCGGCGACGTAGTCATTATTATTTCCTATGCCACCATGGAGTTCGAGGAAGCCAAAACATTCAAGCCATGGCTCGTTTTTCCCGATACCGCAACCAACCGGCTTGTCAAGTAAGGCAAAGGGCAGAAGGCAAAGGGCAAAAATTAGTAAAAAGTATGGCCTCCAAAACAACCTTCTCCTGCTCCAACTGTGGCGCCAACGCCTCTAAATGGATCGGCCGGTGCCCCAGCTGCGGTGAATGGAATACTTACGTGGAAGAGGCGGTGGTCAAATCAGCCAGGCCGGGAAAGCCAAAAACCATCGGATATTCCACCCCAAAGCGCCTGCCGGATATCGAACGGCTGGCTTTTCAGCGCATTAAGAGTGGTATTGTCGAGTTCGACCGGGTAACCGGAGACGGGCTCGTTCCGGGATCACTGGTGTTGATCGGAGGCGAACCCGGGATTGGAAAATCTACCCTGGTATTGCAAATGGCCCTGCGACTGACGAATAAACGTATATTGTATGTGTCGGGCGAAGAAAGCCTTGAGCAGCTCAAACTCAGGGCTGAACGAATTGGCGATGATCATGATGGATTCTATCTGTTAAGTGAAACTTCTCTGGAAAACCTTTTGAAGCAGCTGGATGAATTTCAGCCTGAGCTACTTATAGTTGACTCCATTCAAACACTGGTTACCGAGCGCGTGGAAGGATCGGCAGGAACCATCAGCCAGATCCGCGAGTGTGCCACCGATCTGATGAAATTTGCAAAAGAGAGCCAGACTCCGGTTATCCTGATAGGCCATATAAACAAAGAAGGTAACCTGGCCGGTCCGAAAGTGCTCGAACATATGGTTGATGCCGTTCTTAATTTTGAGGGCGATCTGCATCATCAGTATCGCATCCTCAGAGCCAGCAAGAACCGTTTTGGCTCAACCGATGAACTGGGGATTTTCGAAATGAATTCAAAGGGTTTACGCGAAGTCACCAATCCTTCAGAACTGCTTCTTGCCAATCGTGATTTATCACTCAGCGGCAATGCTATTTCAGTTTCCATGGAGGGACAACGCTCCCTGTTACTGGAAACGCAGGCTTTGGTCAGCACTTCTGTATATGGTACCCCCCAGCGATCAACCACGGGTTTCGATCCGCGCCGTCTGAATATGCTGCTTGCAGTGCTTGAAAAACGAGCTGGTTTCCGCCTGGCCGCTAAAGATGTTTTCCTGAATATGGCCGGCGGATTAAGGATTACTGATCCTGCTACTGACCTGGCTGTGATTGCGGCTATTCTTTCTTCAGATAAGAATCTGCCCCTGGATCAGCAATTCTGTTTCACCGGTGAGATCGGTCTTTCGGGTGAAGCCCGGCCGGTAAACCGTATCGAAAATCGTTTAGCCGAAGCCAGCCGCCTGGGTTTCAAGCGGGTTTTTATTCCTGCATACAACAAAAAGGGAATCGACCTGAAAAGATTTCAGATCGAGATCGTACCCATCAGGCATCTCGGAGATCTCTTGAAAGAGCTCTTTTCCTAAAATTCGTCGAAATCCGATTTTTTCCTCTTTGCCGGCCTAATGGGTTTATTCTCAGTGCCGTCGCAATCCAGCGGATCACTCATGTACAGTGGCCGTTCGAAAGCACCCTGCGAAACGCTCAGTGCAGGATCTGCATAAACCTTCTTCATAAATAGTGCCCAAATCGGAAGAGCCATGTTTGACCCCTGACCATTATCGTGGTTGGTAAAATGTACCATATTATCTTCGGCACCGGTCCAGGCAGCGCCAATCAGATCAGGTACAATTCCAACAAACCAACCGTCTGCATAATTATTCGTGGTGCCTGTTTTTCCGGCAATCGGATTGGTGAACTCATATTTGCCCCGCAAACGCCGGCCGGTTCCTTCGTTACTCGTAACCCCCTGCATCATGTAGAGCATTTTGTAGGCAGTTTCCTCACTCATGGCGACCTCTTCATGTGTGCTGAATGTGCCGAGCAGATTGCCATGCTTGTCTTCAATACGGGTGACCATGATCGGCTCCACCCAGATGCCTTTGTTGGCAAATGCGGTGAATGCCCCTGCGACTTCATATACAGGGAGTTCTACCGCACCAACGCATATCGGAATAACCGGATCAATAGGTGATTTTATCCCGACTTTCCTTGCCACCTCGATTACTGCTTCGGGATTATACTGTTTCATTACCCAGGCAGATATCTGGTTCAACGATTTGGAAAGGCCGGTTCTCAGAGTAACCATTTGTCCATCCAGCTCCTTGGCGTCGGAAAATTGGGGTTCATACGAGCTTCCTTCAACCCCCTTAAAATTGCCGGTAAAAACAACCGGAACATTTGGGACCTCATAGCACGGAGAAATGCCATTTTCCATGGCAACCGTATAGACAAAAGGCTTGAATACTGATCCTACCTGGCGACGGCCCTGCATGATCTGATCGTACTGGAAATAGCGGTAATCCGGACCGCCAACATAGGCTTTGACGTATCCTGTTTTGGGTGTAATAGCCATAAAGGCTGAACGGAGGAAACGCTTGTAATATTTAATGGAGTCCATAGGGGTAAGAACCGTGTCCTTTTCCCCTTTCCAACTGAAAACAG
>CAILAQ010000277.1 GCA_903832165.1 uncultured Bacteroidota bacterium
ACCTGCGCTGCCACCCATGGCACACAGCCGATCGGGTGAAGTATAGCCGAGTTTTACCAGATAGTCACCCGCGTCAATAAAATCAGTGAAAGTATTCTTCTTCTTCAACAGTTTTCCATTCTCATACCACTGACGCCCCATCTCCTGACCTCCCCTGATGTGTGCGATAGCGAAAACAAAACCCCTGTCGAGCAAGCTCAACCTGTCGGCACTGAATCCGGGATTGGTACTGTAACCATATGAACCATAAGCATAAAGCAGGCAGGGATTTTTACCGTTTAATTTCATTCCCTTCCGGTAAACCAGCGAAACAGGCACCTTTATGCCATCACGGGCATCAGCATACAAGCGTTTCGATTCATAATTTGCCGGATCAAAACCTCCCTGGACTTCCTGTTGCTTGAGCAATTTTTTCTCCCGCGTATTCATGTTGTAATCGAAGGTTGAACCGGGTATGGTAAGTGAGCTGTAAGAAAACCGCAGCAAATCGGTATCAAAAACCTTGTTGACTGAAATCGAGGCGGTATAAGTTTCTTCACCAAAATCGATATAATGCTCCTTACCATCAGCAACATTCATGACCCGAAGCTGAGTAAGTCCTTTAATTCTCTCCTGAACAACAAGATATGAATTAAACAAGTCAAATGCCTCGAGTAAAACATCGCCGCGGTGAGGAATAACATCCACCCAGTTTGCGCGGGTAGTGCTCTCCAGCGGGGTTTTCATCAGTTTGAAATTCGGAGATTCCCAATTGGTGCGAATAAAGAAATAACCGCCGAAATGATCTACAGAATATTCATGGTTCCTTTCCCTGGGCTGAAATATCTCAAACTTTCCCTTTGGGTTGCCGGCCTTCAGGTATCTGTATTCTGAAGCCAGCGTGCTGCTCGAGCTGATCAGCAGGTATTCACCTGATTTTGTTCGGGAAACGTTAGCACTGAAAGTCTCATCAGCTTCAAAAAACACCAGCGGATCGGAAGATGAAGTGGTGGCAATGGTGTGGCTGAAAATTTTCTCCGATCGAAGGGTAACCGGATTCTTGCGGGTGTAAAATACCGTATTGTTATCATTTGCCCAGGCAACACCGCCGGTTGTTTCCGGAATCCGGTCAGGCAGGTCGGAGCCGGTGCTCAGGTTTTTAAACCGGATTTCATATTTACGACGGCTTACGGAATCTACACTGTATGCCAGAATATTATTGTCGGGTGAAACTTCGAGACCTCCGACACTATAATAAGAGAATCCCTTAGCCAGATCGTTTACATTAACCAGAATTTCTTCCTGCGCGGTGAGAGTACCTTTTTTACGGCAATAGATCGGATACTCCTTGCCTTTTTCAAAACGGGTATAATAATAAAAGCCATTATCAAGATAGGGAACTGATTCATCATCCTGTTTTACCCGGCCAACCAGTTCATTAAACAGTCCTTCCTGTGCCGATCTGGTATCGGCCATGACCGTATCGAGATACTTGTTTTCAGCTTTCAGAAAATCCAGTACTGCAGGATTTTCCCGCTCATTTAACCAATAGTAGGGATCAGTGCGGGTAACTCCGTGAATCGTTAAATCCTTACTGATCTTCTGTGGATGAGGAGGTTCGGGAAAATCCGACTGATGCTTGACAGAATTGACTCCACAACCGGCAACCAGAATTGCCATCAGAAATAATGAGTACAAACTATATTTTCTCATAGCAGATTTTCAAGATTCCTTAAAAGTGTAATTATTTATCCGGTTGAACAAATTCTGCCGGATGCTCCGCAACAGTGCTACCAGGATAGTTTCACAACCGTGATACCGGTGCCGCCAAACCGAATATCCTCATCATCGAAACGGCTCACCACATCAACGCCGGAAAGGTACTCCCTGATTATCTGCCGGAGTATCCCGTCACCTTTACCATGCAAAATCCGAAGATCACCAGATCCTACCATGACAGCTTCATCAATGAATTCGGTGACTTTCCTAAGCGCTTCATCAGCCCTCATTCCTCGCAGGTCAAGGCTGGTTGAGAATGACATTTTGCGATTTTCCATATCAACCCCGACAAAACTCGTACCGTAGGTTTTTGTTCCGGTGGCCTTTCTGAATTCGTTTTCCGAAACCGGCTCAGCCTGATCCAGGGGTATTGTGGTTATCATTTGCCCCATGGCAATCAACAGTGTATTTCCGCGGGTTTCAAGAATTTCAGCCAGTATTTCTTTATCCTTTATCCTGATTTTTGAACCTACCATCCATTGATTGGACAACTCCTTAACCTTTGCTGGCTCATCAACCTTCTCGTGCTGGATTTTCTTTTTCACCTGCACACTTTCGCGCTCTGCCTTTTCAAGCTTCTCCCTGCCCTCCGCCAGCGTTTTATCGAGACTACCCTTCACCGAGGCCCGCAGCTCTTCGATATTCTCCCTGATATCCTTGACACGAAGCTTTTCTGCCTGTGATTCCCGAATTTCCCTGATCGACTGTTCAATTTTTTTATTGATCCCGGATAGCATTTCCTCCGATTTAATCCGGGTTTCCAGAATTATCTTCTTTCGTTCTTTTTCAGTTACAGCAAGGGTTTCAGAGTACTTCGAAAGCAATTCATCGATCTCTTTTGAATTCTGCCTGATTTTCTGCCGCTTGTTTTCCCAATATCTTTTATCTCTTGATATTTCCCGGAGATGTTTATCGAATTGAATATGATTATCCCCCACTAGTTCAGAAGCTTTTTGGATAACCACTTCCGGCAAGCCGATATTTCTGGCAATTTCAAATGCAAATGAGCTGCCGGGCTTCCCAATCTCAAGTTCGAACAGAGGTTGCATTCGCTGCACATCATATCTCATCGCGGCATTCACCACTCCGTCAGCGGAGGCAGCAAAGTGCTTAAGGTTAGTATAATGGGTGGTCACCACCCCATAGGCCCCTGTTACCGAGAGTTCTCCCATGATGGACTCAGCAATGGCTCCTCCAAGCTGTGGCTCGGTGCCCGAACCAAATTCATCGATCAGGAAAAGCGTGCGGCTTCCGGCCTTTTTAAGAAAAAACTTCATGTGATGGAGATGCGAACTGTAGGTACTGAGATCGTTCTCGATCGACTGCTCATCACCGATATCCAGGAGGAACTGATCGAAAATACCGGATCTGGAGCCTTCCCTGACCGGAACAAGGAATCCGCATTGTATAAGATATTGAATCAGGCCCGCTGATTTCAGGCATACTGATTTCCCTCCTGCATTGGGACCTGATATCAGCATGATCCTTTGTTTGCTGTTGAGATGAATATCCTGAGCGATCACTTTCCTTTTTTCAGCCTTGAAAGCCAGATCAAGAAGCGGATGACGGGATTGTTCCCAGTCGATCAGTGGCTCTTCTTCCAGCCGGACAATGTGTCCTTCCCAGCGAAGCGATATTTTCGCTTTTGCCATGGACAGATCGAAGGCGGCCATGATATTGTCCCAATTCTCCATTTCAGGAAAATAGGGCCGCAGTTGATTGGTCAGTTCAATTAAAATCCGGGTAATCTCCCGCATCTCGGCAAGCTCAAGCTCACGAAGCTCATTATTCATCTCCACAAGTTCCAGCGGCTCAACAAAAGCGGTGCGTCCAGTAGCCGACTCATCGTGGATCAGTCCGTTGATTCGTCGCTTGTGGGTTACAGGAACAGGGATAACCAGACGGCCATCGCGAACCGAGGGCTGAACATCCTTTTCAATCCAGCCTTCATTTCGGGCCTGCTGAAGCACATGATCCATCCTTCTGCCAATACTCGCCTGCAAGTGAAGCATATCCTGGCGGATACGCTTCAGATCGGGCGATGCCTGATCCCTTACCTGACCGGTTTTATTAAAGACCTGATCCAGTTTTTCCTGTATGAAAGGGAAAGTCTTAAGTTGCCTGGCCTTGTTTCTGGTAACTGGCAAAACTTCGGCAGGCTTTTTCTCGAAAAACACCTCTATCTGCCTTACCGAACCTAAAATACGTCTAACATCCAGCCATTCGGGAATATCAAGAAATGATCCCGGAATACGGCCTTTCCGGATAGCATTACGGATATCCACCGGCGCAAGTTCCGGAAAATCGGAATGGTTGGTAAATATTTCGGCAAACTCCTCAACGTCTTTCTGGGAGGCCATGACTTCATTAAAGTCAGATGAAGCATGCATGTCAAGGGCGAGCTCATGGCCTGATGGGGTTACACAACTATCAGCAACCCTTTGCCTGATCTGGCTGAACCCAATCTTGTCTTCGAATGTTTCCGGATAAACCAACATGCCAACTTAATTTGCTGGCAAAAATAACAAATAGATGGTGGTTTACGTAAGGAAGGGTTGAAGCGCCTGCAACAGGCGCGCCGGAAGGATAGGCTTGTGAATCACAGTGGAAAATCCAAGGTCATGACAGACTTTGCCCAGTGAGGAACCTTCCTGAGGAAGTATGGCAATTGAGGGAACACCCGGAAGCATGGATTTAAGTGAATTTACAGTATCACTGAAGGAGGGCACATTCAGCTGTGCAGCTATGACCATCGCATCTACCTGATTGTTTTTAGCAAGGTAATTCTGTGCCTCAGCAAAGGATTTTACCCAGACCAGATTTATGTGCGTCTGTCGAAGTATCATTTCAATATTCAGATAACCCAACTCGTGAGGTTCCAAAACCAGGATCACCCGATCGCTCCAGTTTTCCCGCAACTTCATATGGCCGGCTTCAGCGGATTCAGAAATCAGTCCAGCCTCAGCCGGCATCTCTGGAGCAGGCAAATGCAAGGTGGATGCTGCTTTCTCATAAATATCCCGTAACGATTCTTTTACCGGATTCTCTTCAACCTGACTTACAGGAATGGATACATAAAAGGTTGATCCGGCGCCAAGGTTGGATTCAACCCGAATGCTGCCATCCATTAATTCTGCCAGCCCCTTGCAGATAGCCAGGCCCATGCCGGTACCACCATATTCCTCGCGCGTTCCGGTCATTACCCTGCTGAAACGCTCAAATATCATCCCCTGTTTTTCACGTGCTATACCGATGCCACTATCCTGAACATAAAGCAGAAGAACATCCTGCGATTCCATCTTAGCTCCAAATTCGATATATCCCGAACCAGTGAATTTCACTGCGTTGGAAAGTAAGTGCCGGAAGATCCGGTTGATCTTGACACCATCAGCCATCACTGAGAATTCTATATTCTCCCGCATACCGTCAACCAGTAAAAGCACATCCTTTTTCCCGGTTTCCTGCAGGCGTTCATTGTAAAAAGCAAAAAGTTCAGCTAATAACCGGGTAACAGATATCCTGCTGTTCTCCTGAACAATCTGGCCTGCATCCAGTTTTGAAATGTCAATAATATCATCAATCAGCTGCAGTAAGGAATTACCACTGTTCTTGATATGTTCAACAAATTCATCACGCTCTTCCTGACTAACTTCAGCATCGTTCAGCAAATTGGAAAACCCGATTATCACGTTCATCGGGGTCCGGATCTCATGAGACATATTAGCCAGAAAGGCAGATTTCAGATTATCATACTGCTCTGCCCGGTCTTTTGCCTCATGAAGCTTTAATTCTGTTACTTTCAAAGAGGTAACATCGTGGAAAATCATTGTCTTTCCCATGACTTCACCGCTTTTATCAAATAATGGATTAATGTCGAGCAAGTAATAGCAAACTTCGCCACCAACAATAATTTGCAGATTTTGATTTTTTCGGGACGAATATCTCAGATTATTTAAAAGGTCGGTAAAAGAACGAAACACATCCTGCGCAGGCAGACCCAGTGCATTGGCCGCTGAGATCCGGAAAATTTTACCCGCTGCTGAATTCATGTCAAGAACAATATTCTGCATATCAAGCACGATCAGCCCTTCAACCATCCTTTCAACCACAGACCTTCGTGCCGCAGCAACAACATTCGACGATTTATTGAAATGAAGTCCAAGCGCCAGAAATGATCCGGATAAGGTATAGGTAAGCGGGGCTGTTTCATGGCTTGCTTCAGGTGAAACATTGAACATAAGGATCAGGTTTCCAATCCATGGAATCAATATTCCAAGGCTTAAAATCATGGCATGATTGAATTGTATTTTCTGATTCTTTAAAAGATAAATCAGAAGGAGAACTGTTGCCACCGAAAAATATATTATAAAATAGGCGCTCTGAACAAATATCCAGAAATCAGGTCCACTTTCAGTTATCGCGGCAGATTTCGAAAAATAGCCAAGAAATATATCTTGATGAAATTCAAGTAAACCCGGAACATTGAGAAGGCCTGAAACAAGCAATACGGCAGGCACAATCAATGATAAACCAATCAGATAAGGTGACCGCCAATGCTTTACCCCGGTGAAATCGAAGGCAAAGTAAAGCCAGATCAGCGGCATCAGGATCATGGTAATATATTCAAGCACCGATAAGACTTTTAACGAATGAGGATGTCCGGTTACCAGTGTCGCGAAATGAATCAGAATCCATATGGTCAGGTTTACCAAAAGCATGTAATATACAGTAGATGTGGTGGTTTTCTTTTTAAACCAACCGGAAATCATGAGCATAAAGGTGAACAATGCCAATAAAAAAAGCGGCAATGCAAATTTCCAAACCTGATATGTTATTTCAGAACCCAAGGTTTCCAAATAATATCAAAAACTTCCAGATACCGGAACGTTTTGGTTACTTAATAATACTATTTTCTAAGAACGAGAATAAGGCCAATCTTTCTTAAACATTCATTACCTGACACTTATACCTTTTTAGTAATTTTGTTAACCGAATAACAAGGCCCATTTTATATTTAACGAAAAAATAAGACCAATAATGATGCCATTTTTTTTTCTTTGCAATCATGAAAAATTCAACTTTTGCTTACCGGCATATTATCTGGGATTGGAACGGCACATTACTGGATGACAAATGGCTATGTATCCATTCAATCAACACCTTGCTACAACTCAGAAATCTGCCGGAGATCGATGAGAGCAAATACGACAGGATATTCCGTTTCCCGGTAAAAGATTATTATCATGATGCAGGATTTGATTTCTCCATTGAGCCTTTTGAAATCCCTGCAATGGAATTTACAGACATTTATGATTTCCGGAAAAAGGAATGCCGGTTGCAGCCGGGTGCCGTGGAAATTCTGGAATCATTTTCGAGGTTGGGTGTATCCCAGTATTTGTTGTCCGCCAGTGAAACCGGAGTACTGCTTGATATGACAGAGCATTTTGGAATATCACACTATTTCAAACAGATAAAAGGCCTGGATAATCATTACGCACATGGGAAAAGCGATCTGGGAATGGAATTAATGCAATCCATCGGTGCTCCAGCAGATTCTATTGTCATGATCGGCGACACCTGTCATGACAAGGAAGTTGCTGACATACTGGGCGTAAGGGCCATTTTGTTAACCCATGGGCACTTTCCCGTCGACCGTCTGATCAGCTGCGGCACACTTCTTCTTAACAACCTGGATGAGCTAAAAAAGTTGATTTCGCAAAGCTGACAGATTACGATTTAACGCATAAATTTCGCCAATTGCCTGAATTCAGGTACCCAACCCCTTCATAGTCAGCTGAATCCTCTTCCTCGCAGCATCAACTTCCAGTACTTTTACCTGTACATGCTGATGCAGTTTGACCACCTCGGCAGGGTCCGAAATATATTTATCAGCCATCTGCGAAACATGCACCAGCCCGTCCTGCTTAACACCAATATCCACAAAAGCCCCGAATCTAGTGATGTTTGTAACAATTCCCGGGAGCAGCATCCCTGGCCTCACATCCTCGATTTTCTGAACCTCCTGCGAGAATTCAAACAACTTTATCTTGCCGCGGGGATCCCTGCCCGGCTTGCTCAGCTCATTCAAAATATCAACCAGCGTAGGCATTCCTATTTCAGGGGTGATATATATTTCAGGTTTTATCAAAAGTCGTTTTGAAGGATCATTTATCAGCTCAGCAACCGTGCAGCCAACATCAGCAGCCATCTTTTCAGCAACCGGATAAGCTTCAGGATGCACTGCACTGTTATCCAAAGGATTGGCCGCACCCCTGATTCGCAGGAAACCGGCTGCCTGCTCATAGGCTTTCGCTCCCAGCCTGGGAACTTTTTTTAACTCTTCCCTGCTTTTAAAAGGTCCGTTGGCTTTGATATATTCAGTCACGTTTTTTGCCAGTGCCGGCCCCAACCCGGAGACATACGTCAGCAAATGGCGGCTGCTGGTATTCACCTGAACACCCACTCGGTTTACACAGCTGATTACCACGCCGTCCAGGCTTTCCTGCAGCTTTTTCTGGTCAACATCATGCTGATACTGCCCCACCCCGATGGATTTCGGATCTATTTTCACCAGCTCAGCCAACGGGTCCATCAGTCGCCTGCCAATGGAAATGGATCCACGGACAGTGACATCAAACTCCGGAAATTCCTCGCGTGCCACATCCGAGGCAGAATAAACGGACGCACCATTTTCACTGACCACGTATACTTCAACATCACGATCAAAGCGGACATAATTTTTAATAAAATATTCGGTCTCGCGGCTGGCGGTTCCGTTACCGATTGCAATGGCATCAGTTTTATAGGCATCAACCAGAGATTTCACTTTCTTGGCGGCAACCGATGTTTCACGCTGCGGCGGATGAGGATAAATGGTTTCATTATGAATGAGATTGCCCTGCCGGTCCAGACAAACAATTTTACATCCCGAACGAAATCCGGGATCAATGGCAAGAATATTTTTTTCGCCCAATGGTGCCATCAGAAGCAATTGCTGAAGATTATCGGCAAACACCTTAATTGCTTCTTCATCAGCTTTTTCCTTGTAAATATTGCGAAATTCGGTCTCAATGGAGGGCTCCAGCAAACGGTTATATCCATCTTTTACGGCAAGCACCACCTGCTCAGCAGAGGCATTTTTACCCCGTATCACCGACTTGTTGATTTTTTCAATGGCATCAAATTGATCAGGCTGAATGCTGACCCGCAAAAATCCTTCCCGCTCACCGCGAAAGAGAGCCATCAACCGGTGCGAGGGACATTTCCTCAGTGGCTCGCAAAAATCAAAATAATCAGAAAACTTTACCCCTTCTTCCTCTTTCTTCTTAACTACGGTTGAGATAACATA
>CAILAQ010000278.1 GCA_903832165.1 uncultured Bacteroidota bacterium
GACCCCGTTCCTAACCAAGGAATTATGCACGGGAACCCCGTCGCATACCACGAAATTTGTTGGTATTCAGAGTCGCATATTACGGTTCGGGATTTTTATTATCTTTTGCCCACCTAAAATCTGAATTATGAAAAAGATACTGATTATCCTCGGGGTCCTCCTTGGTGTAGTGGTTTTTGGTGTGATTATATTTGTTAATCAATTCAAAATCAAATCCTTACCGAATTACAATAAGGATGTTAAATTGGCCGGATTAACGGCGGATGTAACGGTAATCCGGGATTCCCTGGCAATTCCCCACATTTATGCAGCGAATGAACATGACCTTTATCTCACTGTAGGTTATGCTATGGCACAGGACCGTCTCTGGCAAATGGATCTTCTGAGACGTGTGACACAGGGACGGCTTGCTGAGATTTTCGGGAAGGATCTGGTCGACGCTGACATGCTATTCCGGTCACTCCGGTTTACGGAAAAATCGCGGAGGATACTCAGCACGGCAGACGCCTCCATGAAAAATTGTGTAGAAGCATTCGCCGATGGGGTAAATCAGTTTATCAGTCAGGCCGGTAAAAAACTTCCCCCTGAATTTGGCCTTCTCGGATACAAGCCGGAGCCCTGGCTCCCGGAACAATCTCTAAACCTTATCGGATATATGGCCTGGGATCTTTCCACCGGATGGCCATGCGAGGTACTGCTGGATAAATTGAATCGGAAATTAGGTCCGGATTTGGCAAAGTATATGATTCCTGACATGGACTCAGTTCATAAAACGATGATTTATACCGGATTTAAACTGGATGCAAAGACCGCTCAGGTACTAACCAACCTCTCGAAAACAGCCTCAGTGATTGATGACCTTGGCCTTGATGTGTTTCGCGGCAGCAATAACTGGGCCGTTGCCGGAAAAAAGAGTGTGACAGGCAAGCCACTGCTCGCCAATGATATGCATCTTGGTTTGAATATTCCAGGAATCTGGTATCAAATGCATCAGGTAATTCCGGGCAAACTTAATGTGACCGGAGTTGTACTGCCGGGGCAGCCAATGGTTATCGCCGGGCATAATGATTCCATCGCCTGGGGTTTTACCAATGTTATGACGGATGATGCCGATTTCTATCAGGAAACGATAAACCCCAATAATCCGGACCAGTACAGGTTTAACGGAGCTTGGAAAGATCTGGTGAAAGTACGGGAAAGAATACTGATCAAAGGAGGCGACAGTGTGGTTAAATTCAATCGGTTTACCCACCGGGGCCCTATTGTTTCTGAATTGAAGAAAGTCAGCGATATGGCGTTGTCAATGCGATGGCTGGGCAATGAAAGCAGTAACGAGGTTCAGTCTGTTTACCTGCTGAACAGGGCTTCCAACTGGACAGATTTCAGAAACGCGCTGAGAACTTTTGTTTCAGTGAACCAGAATGCTGTTTATGCGGATGTAAATGGAAATATCGGGCTGCAGTCGACCATTGGTATTCCTTTACGCGAGGGGGATCGCATATTGGTTTATCCGGGAGATACTGACCGGTATGACTGGAAAGGCCTGGTTCCTTTTGATGAGTTGCCAAATACCTATAACCCGGAATGCGGGTATGTGGCTTCGGCCAATTGTAAAACGGCTCCTGCTGACTATCCCTATTACATCAGTGATTGGTACATCCTTCCGTATCGCCAGGACCGGATTGTGGAGATGCTGAACGCAAAGGAGAAACTATCTGCAGACGATTTTAAAACGATGCAGGGTGATCAGAAATCCAAGATGGCTGAAAAATTCACGAAATATTTCCTTATCCGCCTGTCTGCAAAAGAGGGGCTTTCTGAATTGGAAAAGTCCGTTTATGAATTGATGAGGAAATGGGATTATGGCATGCAAAAGGAGCGTCCGGAAGGGTTGGTCTTTGAAAAGTGGTATTTCCTCACAGGCCTTAATCTGGTTAAGGATCAGATGGATTCATTGACGTTGAAGGAATTTACCGGTGAAAAGATCTTTTTTGAGAATTTTATGGAGAATATGCTTGTTGCGCCAAGTGATCAATGGGCTGACGACATTACTACCAGGGATGCCAGAGAATCGCTGGGGGATATCATAGGAATATCGTTTAAGGAGGCAGTAAAAGAAATATCAGCGAAATACGGGGCCCTGCCGGGCAATTGGAAATGGGGCAACGAGCACCTGTTTACGCTGGCTCATCCCATGGGTGGGGTAAAGATGGTGGAAAAGGTACTCGGACTGAATCGCGGTCCTTATAACGTCGGAGGTAGTTTTCATACGGTATCACCCTATTCAGA
>CAILAQ010000279.1 GCA_903832165.1 uncultured Bacteroidota bacterium
GGTATAATACACTGACGGAACGCAAAAGCGCTTTCCTGAAAAAGTATGATGAGTTTGCTCCTTTAGGAAGCCAGCTTAAGAAGATTGAACGGGAGATAAACCTTGCCCAGCAGGATTATATGAATCATCTGAATAATCTGAACCAGAGCATCATGAAGCAGAAGAATATGGAACAATCAGATATCCAGATTCTCGATAGTCCTGTATTTCCTATAAAACCTAATGCTTCCAAGAGAATGCTGTCCGTCGTTGCCGCTTTTCTGGCCGGATTTATTCTCACAGTATCAATGATAATTCTGTTGGAGTTCCTCGATACCAGTATTAAATTTCCATCAAGATTAGCAGAGCTGTCGGGAATTAAACTGTTGGGAGCCTATCCTAAAATTCCTTTCAGTCCGGATATGAATATTAATTATCCGCTGATATCATCACGAGCGATTGATCAGATCACCCAAAGGATAAGCCTTGAAGACCTAAAGCAAAAAGACCGGGGCGATCAGCCGTTTCTGATTTTCTTTATCAGTACAAGGGAAAACGAGGGTAAAACATATCTGGCTTCACGAATCATAGAAAAGCTGAGGACCAGCGGAGCAAAAGTACTGTTTATAAAGCCAAGAGAAAAAGATTCAGCCGCCAGTGAATTTCGCCAGTTTACCCGTTTCGACCAGCCTTCGGAGGCCTGGGATTATGAATATGACATCCCTGATAATTTTATTACTGTCAGAAATATTAATGAACTGCTCAGGAATTATTCCTTCCTCACCAAAGGTTATTCCTATATTGTTATTGAGCTGCCAGCTTTGCTTGTGCAGGAATATCCGGCATTGATGGTTGAAGCCGGTAACCTCTCCATTTTGACAAGTCAGGCTTCCCGGACCTGGAATAACGCTGATAGCGAAGCAGTAAATCTTTACCAGTCGACCATCAACCATCCGGCATTCTCTGTGCTGAATGGTTGTCATATCGATCGCCTCGAAACCATAATCGGCGAAATCCCCAGGCGCCGGAGCTTTATACGGAAGCTGATTAAAAAGGTGGTTAACCTTAATTTTAAAATTCAGGAAATTGCCTGATAATAGCTATGAGCAAGGTTGCCCGTATTATTAAGACGGATAATTTTCTGTCGCTGGCAGGCAACTTTATCTTTGCTTTCTTCGGATTTGCAAGCATCTTTATTCTGGCCAGGACTTTAAATAAGCCGGATTTTGGCGAATATGTAATCTATTTGTCAGGAATGTCCCTTTTTGAAATGGTGAGATCCGGAATTACCAATACACCCCTCGTGCGCTTTCTCGCCGGATCAACCGATCCTGAAGAACAAAAACAACTGATTGGTGCCTCCTGGTTATTATCCATTATGGTGACAATTATTGGGGTGTCTCTTATTTATACAGGATACATGCTGTTCTCCGGACCCATAAACCAAAAAGGATTCGGATTGTTTTTTAAATGGTATCCGATCCTCTCTTTGGTAATTCTTCCACTGAATACAACCCTTTCGATTTTGCAGGCTCGTAAAAAATTCGGAAATATTATGATCCTCAGGGGATTGAATATGTCGACTTTTTTCATTTTTCTCGTGGTGAACTATTTCTGGCTGAAGGTTGATCTTTTCTGGATCGTTGTAGCTCATCAGGCTTCCTTTCTGTTAGCCGGAATTCTGTCCATAGTTAAAGGCTGGGCAGCTCTCTCCTCAATACGATTCTCAACACGTCATCAGGTCACCTCCCAATTGAAATTCGGGCGATTCAGTCTGGTTACCATGATTGGAAGTAACCTTTTAAAGAGCTCTGATACTTTTATTATCGGGATTATGATGACCGCTGCAGATGTAGCCTATTACAGTATACCGATCAAGCTGATCGAGGCCCTGGAAATTCCTCTGCGAGCCATTGTTTCCGTTGCATTCCCTTCAATGAGCAAAGCCAGCCGGGCGAACGACCTGAAAGAAGTCCGATCTATATTTTATAGCAATGCCGGTCTGGTTACCCTGCTGTTTATCCCGTTAACCGTGATTTTGTTCTTTCTGGCCAAACCCCTGGTGCTTCTGCTGGGTGGACCGGCATATGCAGGTTCGTATGTAATCTTCTGGATATTCCTGATTTATGGACTGATATTGCCGATGGACCGGTTCAGCGGAGTTGCCCTGGATGCGATCAACAAGCCCCGGCTTAATATGCTGAAGGTTTTGGTGATGGTGATCTCTAATATTGTCGGCGACGTGATTGTTATCCACTACTGGTCATCGCTGCCTGGTGTTGCAATCTGCTCCATTCTTAACGCAACCGCAGGGGTTGTCGTTGGAAATCTGCTTTTGCGCAAGGAGCTGGGAACTAATGTTCTTCAGATATTTCCTTATGGCCTTAATTATCTCAGGTACATGATCAGACCATTTATTAAAAGGGGTTCTCATGCTGGATGATTTTCAGGAAACCGGTGCAGAAAAACTAAGAAAGCCCTTTTATTTGCTGGTGCTGGTTTTCTTCGCACTGGCTTGTTCTGTCGGGATAGCCAGGCAGGGATTTGTTTTGGGAATCCTGCTGGTAATTCTGCCGTTCATTCTTTATGCAGTGGTGCGGACTTTCATCGATCCCCGGTTTGGTCTGTTTCTGGTTTTCGCCTTCTCTTTCTTTGCCATCGGAATCAGTCGCTATGTTACTGCCAATATACCTTTTGGTCTGGGTGTTGATGCCATTCTGGTGATGCTGCTGATTGCACTGATTCTTGGCCGCGGACGCCACCTTGAGTGGAAGATGGCCTGGAATGATTTTACCATTGCTTCCTTCCTTTGGCTGGGATATGCCGTAATGGAAATAGCAAATCCTCAGGCTGTGAGCTTTGCCGCCTGGTTTTATGCTGTGCGCGGAGTTGCCTTTTATCAGATTCTGATGATCGTTGCCGGATTCCTTATTTTGAAAAATAAAAAGGATCTCAGGCTTTTTCTCATCATCTGGTTCGGGATTTCAATATTGGCTGCTTTAAAGGGTTTTCAGCAAATCAAAATCGGACCTGACCATTGGGAAAAAGCATGGCTGGATGAGGGTGGGGCGATTACCCATATAGTTCAGGGCCGGCTGAGAGCATTTTCAATATATTCCGATGCAGGGCAATTTGGTGCGGCAATGGGGCATGTTGCACTCGTGGCTGGAATTATGGGTATCGGTCCGGGTCCGAAAAAGAGGAGGCTGGTGCTTCTTTCAATCGCTGCCATAACAACCGTGGCGATGCTTTTTTCCGGAACCAGAGGCGCTTTCTTTGTGCCGGTGGCCGGAGCAATGCTTTTCTTATTCCTTAGCAGAAGCTTTAAACTGTTTATTCTGGGTGCGGTAATTGCAGTTGGAGTCTTTGGCTTTTTGCGCTTTACAAATATAGGAAATGCAAATTATCAGGTATATCGGCTGAGGACCGCTGTTCAGCCTGCACAGGACCGGTCATTTCAGGTTCGGCTTGAAAATCAGAAGAAATTGAAGATATACCTGGCAGATAAGCCATTAGGCGGAGGTATCGGCTCAGCCGGCAATTGGGGATTAAGATTCAGCCCCAATACTTTTCTCGCTCAGACTCCAACGGATTCATGGTTCGTGAGAATCTGGGCGGAGATGGGTATTGTCGGACTGATGATACACCTGGTTATTCTGTTTTATCTTCTTTACCGATGTTGCTATATAGTATGGAAATTGAAAGACCCTGAACTGCGGCAGATTATGCTCGCCCTGACTTCCGGAATTTTCGGAATTATGGCCGCCAGCTATGGTAATGCTGTTTATGGTCAGATGCCTACCGGTATGATCATTTATATGAGCTATGTATTCATCTTTATTTCGCCATCTATAGAAAAATCTTTATCTTTGCGCCCTAGTTTATCAAAATAATGTCTAACGTATTAATTAATTGAGCTTTACAAAATGTCAGAAATTGAAAGCAAACCATTTGAAGAGGAAGCTGAACTGGAGGCAACTCCGGTAGCTGAGCCCGCCCAGGAGGCCGAAATTCAAGAAGTTGAAATTGACGCCCTCGTGGAAGAGGAATTAGAGGAAGATGAGTTTATTCCTGAAGAAGAAGAAGAAGCTGAAGCTGATGTTGAAGAGGAAGATGATGTTGATGTTGTGCAGTTAATTTCAGCTGTAAAATTAACCGGTCAGGAATTTGACTGGGACAAGTATGAAGCTGAACAGGACGGTTACAGCGCTGAAGAGCGTGCCGAACTGGAAGCTATGTTTGATAAAACACTGTCAGTTGTTGGTGCCAACGAGGTCATCGACGGAACAGTTGTTTTTATGAACAAACGTGAAGTTGTCGTCAATATCGGTTACAAATCCGAAGGTGTTGTCAGCTTGAACGAATTCCGGTATGATCCGGACCTGAAAATTGGTGACAAGGTTGAAGTGTATGTTGAAACACTTGAAGACAAAAATGGCCAGCTGGTCCTGTCACACAAAAAAGCACGCGCCCTGCGTTCATGGGATCGCGTTAATGATGCTTTTGAGAAAAGCGAAATCATTAAAGGTTACATCAAATGTCGTACTAAAGGTGGCATGATCGTCGATGTATTTGGCATCGAAGCATTCCTCCCAGGCTCACAGATTGATGTTAAACCAATCCGCGATTACGATGTATTTGTAGGCAAGACAATGGAATTCAAGGTTGTGAAAATCAATCACGAATTCAAAAACGTTGTGGTGTCGCATAAGGCACTCATCGAAGCTGAACTGGAAATTCAGAAACAGGAAATTATTTCCAAACTCGAAAAAGGACAGGTCCTCGAAGGAACTGTTAAAAACATCACCTCTTACGGAGTGTTTATTGATCTCGGCGGTGTCGATGGTCTTATTCACATTACCGACCTTTCATGGGGCCGCGTAAACCATCCGGAAGAAATCGTAACTCTTGATCAGAAAATCAATGTCGTTATCCTTGATTTCGATGATCATAAGAAACGTATCGCTCTTGGCCTGAAACAACTGACCCCGCATCCATGGGATTCTCTCGATGCCAACCTGAAAGTTGGGGATGTAGTGAAAGGTAAAGTTGTTGTAATGGCAGATTATGGTGCTTTTGTTGAAATTACTGCCGGCGTTGAAGGACTCATTCACGTATCCGAAATGTCATGGTCACAGCATCTTCGCAGCGCTCAGGAATTCCTGAAAGTTGGAGATGAAATAGAAGCCGCTATTCTGACACTCGATCGCGAAGACCGGAAAATGTCTTTGGGTATCAAACAGATGCGTCAGGATCCATGGGCTAATATCGAAACCAGATATCCTATCGCTTCACAGCATACCGCCAAGGTTCGGAACTTTACCGGATTTGGTGTATTTGTTGAAATCGAAGAAGGTGTTGATGGTTTGATTCACATTTCAGACCTCAGCTGGACCAAGAAAATCAAGCATCCTGCAGAATTCTGCTCTATTGGAGACGAAATCGCTGTAGTGGTTCTCGAAATCGATAAGGAAAACCGTCGGTTGAGCTTAGGCCACAAACAACTGGAAGAAAACCCATGGGATGTATTCGAATCGATGTTCTCTGAAGGTACCCTTCACGAAGGAACTATCCTCAGCGTATTCGATCGCGGTGCAGTAATCGCCTTACCTTATGGTGTGGAAGGTTTTGCAACTCCAAGACACCTGATCCATGAAGATGGTACCCAGGCAAAAGCTGAAGAAA
>CAILAQ010000280.1 GCA_903832165.1 uncultured Bacteroidota bacterium
GATGATTATTTATGGATGTAATATTCTCACCTTATGAAGACAAACCTTCTGCTTTCCCTTATAAAGAGATTTTCCATTATGCTGGCGGCAATTTTCATTTTGTTGTCACTGAATTCCTGTAAAAAACAGCCAAAGGAATTTCTGATCCTTTCTGGATCAGAAAACGGCCCTTTGGAGAAGATGGTCACTGAATTCGCCGGGAAAAATAATGTACTTACCAAATTCAAATATGAAGGATCGGTCGATATCATGCTGGAGCTGCAGAAAAACGCTTCAAAATATGATGGGGTTTGGCCAGCCAGCGGCATTTGGATAACGCTGGGCGACCGTGAGAGAAAGGTTAAGTATGCCCAATCCATCATGACATCACCGGTAGTGTTTGGCATAAGAAAAAGCCTTGCCCAAAAACTTGGTTTTATGGGCAGGGATGTTAAGGTGGGAGATATACTGAAGGTAATAAGGGAGAAAAAACTCCGGTTTATCATGACCTCCGCTTCACAATCCAATTCAGGGGCCAGCGCTTACATCGGTTTTCTGTATGCATTGCTTGGCAATCCGGAATATATTACAGAAGCTGATCTCGAAAAACCGGAATTAAAGAAAGAGATCACCGATCTCCTTGCAGGGATCAACCGCTCATCGGGTAGTTCGGCATGGTTAAAGGATCTTTTTCTCAAAGGCGGCTATGATGCGATGGTGAATTATGAAGCGCTCATGATTGAGGCAAACCAGGAACTGATCCGGCAGGGGAAGGAACCCTTGTATCTTGTTTATCCCGTTGATGGCCTGGTAATTGCCGATTCACAACTGGGTTATATTGATAATGGAGATGTCAAAAAGGAGGAGTTCTTTAAAAAACTCCAGACCTATCTTCTGAGTGAACCAGTTCAGCACCAGCTTTTGCAGCTCGGAAGGCGGACCGGTTTCGCAGGAGAATTGAAAAACGCCCCTCCTGCAGTATTCAATCCTGCGTGGGGAATTAACCCTCAAAAGATACTTTCGCCCATCAAACTACCCAGGGCAGAGGTGATCCTGAAAGCGCTGAATCTTTATCAAACCATGTTCAGAAAACCTTCCCTCACCTTTTATTGCCTGGATTTTTCGAGAAGCATGATCGGAGGGAACTCCGACCTGGTAAAGAAAGCAATGGATATCCTCCTTGACCAGGATAAGGCAGGAAAGTACTTCCTCCAGAGTTCGCCTGATGATATAACTTTTGTCATTCCATTCGCCGGAACGATATTTAATGCCTGGCAGGTAGTGGGGAACAAACAGCCAGAGATGATGGATCTGTTGACGAAAATCAGGGAAACAAGAACCGATGGATCCACTGACATTTATTCACCTGTTATTCTTGCATTGGAGCAAAGTGCAATGATTGATTCAGCAAAATACATTCCGGCAATAATACTCATGACAGACGGGGAGTCCAATACCGGTAAAAAGTATGCAGATATGGAAACAGCCTGGAAAAACAGTGGGAGGGATGTACCTGTTTTTTTAATTAAATTTGGCGATGCTTCCGACACTCAGCTGGCCCAGATTGCCAATCTTACGAATGGGGCGGTGTTTGACGGCAGAAAAGACCTGATCGGTGCTTTCAGGAAGGTAAAAGGTTACAACTGATGAAAAATTTTACAACGGTCGCCGGGATCATTTCCGGGATTGCTGCCGGACTTGTTATGCTTGGTCTATTTTTCTTTTTGCAATTCAGCATTTTAATCACCGGCGCCCTCTCTGTTTTAGCATTCTTTGGATTCTATGTCATCCTGTTTGCCCTTCGCCCGAAGGATCAGTTTACCATTCACCCGGGAAATGGGATCACGACAGAGATGGTGCAAAACGTGCTAAAGGAAAGTGAAGAGAAGATCAGGGAGCTGGAGAAACTTGCCAAACAGATCCGAAACGAAAATGTACGCGCAAAGATCTACCATATCATCACTATTGTAAAGAAGATCTATGAAAATATCAGGAAAGATCCGGAGAAAATGAAAATTGCCCGGCAGTTTCTTTCCTACTATTTCGATACAAGCATCAGTATTGTCAATAAATATTCCCAATTGTCTATTCAGGATGTTCACTCGCCTGAAATCTCAAAGGCGCTTCTGAAAGCTGAAAACATGCTGAATTCCATTGATGTGGCTTTTGATAAACAACTGGCGAAATTGCTGAGCAATGATGTGATGGATCTGGACGTCGAAATTGAAACATTGGAGAAAACATTTAAAGCGGAAGATTTAAAATAAAGATTATGCGAGGGATACTGATTGGATTAGGAATACTGTTGCTGGCTGCTGCTATCGGGTTTGGTTATTGGTATTACCGCAATGAAAAACCGGAAATACGTATCAAAGGGATCATCGGAAGCGAGAAAAGTTCATTTCTTGAGAATGGACAGGTTAAGGCTATTTTAAAAAAGAAGTACGGGATTGTTGTAGATTATGTGCGTGCCGGCTCAATTGAAATGGTGAATGAGCAGGCAAAAGGCGGGACCGACTTTCTCTGGCCGTCCAGCCAGGTTGCGCTCGAGATATTTAAAATTAAACAGGGAGCCAAAATAGTTCGCTCTGAAAATATTTTCAACTCTCCCATCGTCATTTACAGTTGGGATATCGTGGTCGATGCCCTGGTCAAGAGCGGCGTTGTCAAAAAGGAGTTGTCAACCTATTATATCGTTGATATGCCCGGGTTACTTAAAATGATCAGGGAGGGTAAAAAATGGTCCGACATCGGGCTGACACAACTGTATGGTAAAATTTCGGTGACCACAACAGATCCCACAAAGTCCAATTCGGGGAATATGTTTGCCGGATTGGTTGCCAATATTCTTAAAGGTGGCGATGTGGTTGTTGAGGCCGATCTCCCGCAGGTACTGCCCGAAGTCAAAGAATTTTTTGCCAGACAGGGCTTTATGCAAAGTACCTCAGGTGTTCTGTTTGAACAGTTCCTAAAGACTGGTGTAGGTCAGTATCCTCTGATGGGTGGCTATGAAAGTCAGGCCATTGAATTTTCGAGAATGCATCAGGATTTCTGGCCGAAGGTAAAAAACCAGATCAAAACATTATACCCGGTACCCACGGTATGGAGCGAACATCCCCTGATTATCCTGAACAAAAAGGCAACACTTTTCATCGATGCCCTGAAAGACGAGGAGATACAAAAGATCGCCTGGGAACATCATGGGTTCCGTACCGGGTTGATGGGTGTGCAGAACGATCCGAAAATACTCCAGGTCGATGGCATTCCCGCCTCTGTTACAAAGATCGTCCCCATGCCACGGGCATCTGTTATGGAAAAAATAATAGAGGCCCTGGTAGATACCAAATAGATTTAAACAAAAATAAATCAATAATTTAAAACCCATTACAATGAGCGATGAATTGAGTATCAGAGACAATGTAAGCTTGAGCAATAGCAGTTCGGTTAATATAGCCAACCTGAGCCCCGAACAATTGGCCCGGGTTGATGATATCAAGAAACAGATCAATGTTGAGGATTCGCAGGCCATTATAACATTCGGTGTTGGTGCACAGCGGGATATTTCAACCTTTGCCGACAATGTCCTCCAGGAGGTCAGAACCAAGGACAGCGGCTATGTGGGCGATATTCTCACCAACCTCGTCTTCAAGGTCAAAGATATCGATGTGGACAGCATCGGGCAAAAAGAGAGTTTTTTTTCGAAGATTCCAATAATTGGCCGGCTGGTCAACTCATTCCGGAAATTCATCATCCGGTATGAAAAGCTGAGCATCCAGATCGAAAAGATCATCGATGAGCTGGATAAAGCCCGGATGCAGATGTTCCGCGATATCACCCTCCTCGATACGATGTA
>CAILAQ010000281.1 GCA_903832165.1 uncultured Bacteroidota bacterium
CTGAATCGATAATATACTGTTCATCTGACAGCAAGAATCCCAGGCCGTCCATACCTGCGATTTCAGAAACCTCACTGATCAGTGGCCTGGCTAAAACAGCAGCTCTTTCCTTAAGTATCTTGTCTTTATCCATTGATTACAGGGTTATTGAATCAAGAATCTCTTTAAACCCGGCGGCAGTCAATCCATCCGATTCAGGAAGGACATCCTCCGGGGATAATTTCGCCAGGCTTAATCCGGCATTTTTCAGTGATTTCATTCCCATGGTGTGATCGCCGCACTTCAGGCACAAAATTCCATACAGGAAATAGGCAAGAACAAAATCGTGATCGATATACAAGGCTGACCTCAGCAAGGAAATCGCCCGGCTGTCGTTGCCTTGTTCCTGCATCACCGTGGCCAGCAGGTAATAGGCAGCTGCATTAAGTTTATCAATGGTGATCCCTCTCTCGCAGAGCTCTCCCGCCTCCTTCAGCATTCCCGCATCAGCCCTGGCTTTGGCCATAGCAAGTATCTCTGATGCATCCTCCCGGATTACCGGTCCGGGATCCGGTTCTTTTGCCGGGATAATCTCAGGCAGGGGAATCTTTGATTGTTTAACCTCAGGCAGAGAAGGAAGTTCAGGCAGTGGTGCCGGCAAAGGCAGCGGTTTCTGCTCAGCCCGGCGGTGTTTACCCTTCTGATAGATGGTAAGGCCGGCATAATCGATCTTACCGAAAACCGGGGCTATCATAGCAGACATCTCAACCGGACTGACCACAAGTAATCCGCCCGTGACCAGACTTTTATGAAACCGATCGGTAATCAGGCGGGCATTTTCCACTGAAAAGTATATCATGACGTTCCGGCAGAAAATAACATCAAAGGCTTCAGTGTCGTTGTCTTTCGACGGATAGTTATCATTTGCCAGGTTCAGTGAGGCAAAGCTCACCATATTTTTTATCTCCGGGAGTATATGAAATTCATTATCGCCATGCCTGGTAAAATACTTATTCCTGAATTCTCCGGAAGTATTCCTGAACGACCATTTGGTATAGATTCCCTTCCTGGCTTTTTCCAGGAAATCAGGATTAATGTCGGTAGCAAGAATTCTGATATCCCACAGCTGGATGTCGGGCAGAATCTGACGCAGAACGATGGCCAGGGAATAAGCCTCCTCTCCCGATGCGCAACCGGCGCACCAGATGCGCAGGTGCCTCCCTGAAGTGTATCTTTTCCGGATCAGACAGGGAAGATAGATCTGCTCGAGGAAGTCGAAACTTTTCTTCTCCCGCATGAAATAGGTTTCCCCTATAGTCAGATAACTCGCCAGCTTCCCGATTTCCTTCTCAGACAAGTCACTTTTCAACAACCAGCTCACAAACTCCGCGGTGTCTGAATAATCAAAAGAAATTGCGGCTAACCGGATTTTCCTGATCAGTTCAGAATCCTGACGGCGTGTATAATTCAGCCCCAGTCGCAGTTGCAGAAAATCTCTGAGGAAGATCAGGAGGGAGGCAGGAAGATCGTTATTCACAATTTTACACTCTCCAGCTCTAATGCCATTCTTAGTTTCACTATCTGATCTGTTTCAAGAAGCTTATCCAGATCATGAATCAGCACGATGTCATCCTGAATTTTAAACAAACCCTCAATAAATTCCGAATCCATCAAAATTTTACCGGTACTCTCTATCTCCGAATTATCCACTTCGACAACTTCACTAACCGAGTCGGCCCATATCACTACGCGTGTTGAAGCTTTTCGGGTAATAATAAAATGATCAGTCAGTTCCAGCTCGCGAACCGGCAGAAGGAAAAGTTTGCGCAGGTCGATAACCGGGAGAAAGCTGCCATGATAGTTGATGGTTCCTGCGATAAAGTCCGGTGCCATTGGCAGAGGTTGAATCTCTACACTATGGATTATCGTTTCAACATGGTAAAGGTGCAAAGCAAATCGTTGCTGACCGAGCTGAAAAATCACCAGTTTATTAATTTTCTCCATTTGTAAATAACATACCTTTCCTAACCAGTCAAAAATAGCATTAAAACAAAGCCAAATTTTACTTTTTGACGAACGTATTAAATATCTCATGATCAACGCACAAGAAGATAAAATTCAAGCCACGCAGACCCGGATCATGAATAATCAGTCAAAACAAAAAAAAACTATTTTTGTTTATGATTAAGACAAGCAAAATGCTTAGACGCCGTTGCATCCTGAATTTCCTGATCATCGCAGCCCTTCCTTTAGTATTGGCTCAATGCAGCAAGGACAAATTACCGGTAAACGGGGATCCGGCAAAATTCACTTACCTGACAGAAGATTACCCGCCTTTTAATTATTCGGAGAATGGCAAGGTTACAGGAGCTTCGGTGGAAATCCTGGACAGCCTTTTCGCCAGGCTCGATATTTCGATCACCAGCTCAGCCGTCAGCATAACCGATTGGGCCCCGGCATACGACAAAGTGCTCAGCACTCCCGGCAACATGCTTTTTTCTATGGTAAAAACACCGGCCAGAGAACCCCTGTTTAAATGGGTTGGGCCGATAGCCACAGATAATGAGATCGCTGTTTCACTGGCAAATTCAGGCAATTTAATTACTGATGCTGCTAATCTGAATAATTATTTCACGGGCGTTGTTGATAAGTATAGCAATGTCGACAAGCTGTTAAGCCATGGAGTTCTCCGGGCCAACATCATCATTTACGATAATGATGCAGAATTATATAAAGCACTGACTGTCAACAGAGAAGTACAGTTCATTTTTACCCGGGATGCAGCGCACCGCAGGGCTATCAGGACGCTGGGATATGCTTCAGGCCTTTTCGCCCCGTCTTTCGGAGTGCATTCTGATGACCTCTATTACGCCTTCAACA